>CALFYR010000707.1 GCA_937954195.1 uncultured Dehalococcoidia bacterium | reverse complement strand
CAAGCGACTTCTCGCCAACGGGCACGGCGATAGCGTTGCCCGTGTCCACCGCGCGAGCGCCGCGGCGCAGACCGTCGGTGCTGTCCATCGCCAGGCAGCGGACCCAGTTGTTGCCGAGGTGCTGCTGGACCTCGGTCACCAGTTCCTTGCCGTCGTCCATGATGACGTTCACGGCGTTGTTAACGGCCGGCAGGTGGTCCGGCGGGAACTCCACGTCCAGCACCGTGCCGATGATCTGGACGACACGCCCTTCGTTGGTTGCAGTCATGACCATGGGAGAACCTCCGGCGAATCCACGCCTTTTCGAATCAGGACGAACATCCCCGTCCGCTGGGAGCCGGCGCCGCCGGCCTTGCTGGTACTCATGCCGCCACCCCAACGATGGCGTCCAATTCTACGTCGGTCAGCGAGTCGAACTCGCGATGCGGGTCGGGCAGAGCCAATCCCCGCGTGTACTCGGTGCGCACTGCCCAGACCGTCATGCCTGCAGCTTTCGCCGATTCGATGCCAGCGGGTGCATCTTCGAAGGCGAGGCAGTTGGCCGGGCTCACACCGAGGCGCTCGGCGGTGAGCAGGTAGATTTCCGGGTGTGGTTTGCCGTTGGTCACGTCGCTGCCGGTGACCAGCAACTCGAACTCATCGAGCAAACCGAGCCGTCCGAGGCAGGCTTCAACCCACGGTTGAATCGAAGACGATGCGACCGCCACCCGCTGGCCGTGCCGGCGAAGGTTCTGAACCAGACTCACCGCGCCGGGGAGCGCTTCGCTCCGTTCGCGGTAGCGACCAAGGATCAGTTCCTTGTAGCGGGCGGAGTACTCTTCCATCGGCCGGGAGAGCCCGTAGTCGCGCATCATGTCGGCCCAGCCGGTCTTCGTGCCCATGTACGGCTTGTAGGCTTCGAGGGAAATCGAGAGACCCTCTTCGCCGAGGAGCTCGTTCACCGCCTCAAAATGCAGCGGCTCGCCGTCCACCAGGACGCCGTCCATATCGAAGATGACCGCCGCGAACTGAGACAGCCTAGCCCTCCAGTGCGGCCGCGCCGCCCACGATGTCGAGCAGTTCCTTGGTGATCTGCTCCTGGCGCGCCTTGTTGTAGGTGAGCGTGAGCTCACGGGTGATCTCTTGAGCGTTATCCGTCGCGTTCTTCATGGCGACCATCTGGGCAGATTGGAAGCTCGCGGCGTTCTGCAGCACAGCCTCGTAAATCTGCATCTCGACGTAGCGGGGCAGCAGGCGGGCAAGCACGTCCACCGGGGATGGCTCGAAGATGTAGTCCTGCACGAACTGCTCAGCGCCTTCTTCGTCCATCGTCGGCGGCTCGATTGGGAGGAGCTGGCGGATGACCGGCTTCTGGTTCGCCGTCGAGACGAACTCCGCGAAGCTGATGTACACGCGGTCCACCACGCCCTCGAGGTAGTCGTTGATGATCACCTTTGAGATGCCGAGCGTTTCCGCCTGCGTCGGGTAGTCCCCGAGTTCTGTGAATTCCGCCTCAAGGTGCACGTGCGCGCGAATGAAGAAGTCTCGGCCCTTCTTGCCAACAGCGACCACCTGCACCGGTTCGTGCTGGAGCGCGACAAATGTGCCGGCGCTACGGTTCAGGTTGGCGTTGAGACCGCCGCAAAGGCCACGATCGGGCGTGATGTGGAGAACCGCGATGTTCTTCACTTCGCGCGTTTCCAGGAGCGGGTGGGGCGCCCCGTCGCCACTGCTGTATGTCGCGAGCCCCGAAATGACATGGCGCAGCTTCTCGGCGTACGGCTGGGCCTGCGTGGCGCGGTCCTGGGCACGGCGCATCTTCGACGCGGCAACGAGCTGCAGCGCGTTCGTGATCTTCGCCGTGTTCTTGACGCTTTGGATGCGCCGCTTGAGCTGCCGGATCGTTGCCATTGCTGTCGTTCGTCTCCGGGTGAAAGTTGGCCGGCACTGTGCGGCCGTGGCGGCGGGCGCACGGGCCCGCCGGGGTCGTCAACCGTCTCCCTAGTAGGGAACCGTGTCCTTGAACGTCCCGACTGCGGCGCGGACGCGTTCCTGCAGTTCGGGCGACCAGACCGGGTTCGCGGTGATTTCGGACATCAGGTCACGCTGGTTCGATGCCAGGTACTTGCGGAGTTCAGCCTCGAATGCGCTGACCTTGTTCACGGGCACGTCGTCCAGCAGACCGCCGGTGAGCGAGTAGATCACCACGACTTCCTCGGCGAGGCTGAGCGGCTCGAACTGGCCCTGCTTCAGGATCTCCGTCGCGCGCTGGCCGCGTTCGAGCTGGCGCCGCGTCGCGGCGTCCAGGTCGCTCGTGCCGAACTGCGCGAAGGCAGCAAGCTCGCGGAACTGCGACATGTCGCCCTTCAGGCCGCCGGAGACCGTCTTCATAGCCTTCGTCTGGGCGGAAGAACCCACGCGCGACACCGAAAGGCCGGTGTTAATGGCGGGACGGATACCGGAGTTGAAGAGGTCCGATTCCAGGTAGATCTGGCCGTCCGTGATGGAGATGACGTTCGTCGGAATGTAGGCCGACACGTCGTTGGCCTGCGTTTCGATAATGGGGAGCGCGCTGAGCGAGCCACCGGCTTCCAGCCGGGCCGCTCGTTCGAGCAGGCGGCTGTGCAGGTAGAAGACATCGCCGGGGTAGGCTTCGCGCCCCGGAGGCCGCCGAAGCAGGAGCGACATCTGGCGGTAGGCCCAGGCGTGCTTGCTCAGGTCGTCGTAGACGATGAGCGCATCCCGCCCGGATTCCATGATCTCTTCGCCCATGGTGCAGCCGGCGTAGGGAGCCAGGTACTGGAGCGCGGCGCTTTCGGAGGCATTCGCCGCGACCACGATCGTGTGCTCCATCGCACCGTACTCTTCGAGCAGACCCACAACCTGGGCGACCTTCGCCGCCTTCTGGCCGATGGCGACGTAGATGCAGATCAGGTCGCCGCCCTTCTGGTTGATGATCGTGTCGAGCGCGATGGCCGTCTTGCCCGTCGAACGGTCGCCAATGATGAGCTCGCGCTGACCACGGCCGATCGGGAACATCGCGTCGATCGACTTGATGCCCGTCTGCACCGGCTGGTTCACGCTCTTGCGAAGCGTCACACCCGGGGCAATACGCTCGATGGGGCGCGTCTTGTCGGTGCTAATGGGGCCCTTGCCGTCGATCGGGTTGCCGAGCGCGTCCACAACGCGACCGATGAGCGCATCGCCGACTGGCACCTCAATGATGCGGCCGGTGGAGCGGACCTCGTCGCCTTCCTTGATGTCGGAGTGGTCGCCGAGGACCACGGCGCTCACCGATTCTTCTTCAAGGTTCAGAGCGATGCCCATCGTGCCGTTCGCGAACTCGAGGAGCTCGGAATACATGGCGCCCGTGAGCCCATGGATGCGGGCCACGCCATCGCCAGCTTCAATCACCGAACCGACATCGGTTGCGGTAACGGTGCTACCAAAGCCCTCGATCTGCTGGCGCAGGATCGATGCAATCTCTTCAGCACGTACTGCCATTCCGGCCTACCTCTTTCCTATTCCTCGCGCCCGCGTTACCGGGCACCCTCCAGTTCGCGCCGCAGCCGCTTCAGGCGCGTCTTCACGCTCCCATCCACAAGCTGGTCGCCTACACGGACCACAACCCCGCCGAGAATCGACGGGTCTACTTTCGAGGTCGCTTTTACCGTCTTCCCAACCTGGGTCGAGAGTTGCTTCTCGATCTCGGCGAGCTTGCCAGCGGAAAGCTCAACAGCTGTCGTCACCTCGGCATGAGCGATGCCCTCGTGCTCATCGGCCATGCGGCCGAACGCATCAGCGACGGAACGCGCATCGAGCGAACGTCCCTTTTGCACGAGCAGCTTTGCCAGGTTCAACGCAAGCGGCGAGATATCCAGGGTGCGTTCGACCAGCGAGAGGCGCTGCTCGATAGCCACCTTTGGATCCGCCAGGACGGGCGCAAGACCCGACTCGGAGAGGACCTCGGCGATGTCGTTCAGCTCCGAACGCCACGCCGCGATCGCATTTCCGTCGCGAGCGATGGCGAATGCCGCCTGTGCGTACCGCTTTGCAGCCTGGACGTCAGCCATATGCCTAATTCCCGCTGAACTTGGATTCGGCGAGCGTTTCGTCGATCACGCGCTCATGGGACTGCTGATCAAGTGACTGGTTAATCACTTTCTCGGCGGCCTTCACGGTGATATCGGCGAATTCGCCCCGAAGCTCGGCGATGGCACGGTCCCGTTCGAGCTGGATTTCGTTCCGGGCGCGCTCGAGAGCGGCCTCCCGGTCCTTCGCGGTTTGCTCGCGGGCGTCGGCCTGGATTCGCGTCGCGATGCTCTGGGCATTCGCGACAATCTCCTGGCCTTCCTTGCGAGCCGCGTCCAGCTGTTCCTGGATGTTGGCCTGCGCCGATGCGGCCTCCGCGCGTGCGATTTCCGCCGCGTTGAGACCTTCCGCGATCCTCTGCTTCCGATCGTCGAGCATCTTGAGGACGGGCTTGTACAGCACCATCCGCAGCACCACGAGCAGGATCGTGAAGTTGACGATCTGGGCAATGATCATCGGCAGGTTAATGCCGAGCGCCTCGAAAGCCTGGCCCATACGGCCACCTCTCCTCGTCTGGCGGGTAGAAACCCTAGATAACGAACGCGATGATGAGCGCCGAGAGCAGCGCGTAAATGCCGATGGCTTCGGCGAACGCCACACCAAGGATCATGTTCGTCTGGATGGCGGCGCGGGCTTCGGGGTTGCGCCCGAGAGCTTCCATTGCCTTACCCACCAGCATGCCGATGGCGATAGCCGGGCCAATACCGCCGACGGCCATCGCGATGGCGGCGCCGATTGCCTTGGCGCCGTCGGTCTCCAGGATGACCAGGAACGGCAGAACACTCAGAAGGTCCATGACTCACTTGCCTCCGTTGCACCTTTCCACGGTGCGTTTTGAATTTCCATG
>CALFYR010000706.1 GCA_937954195.1 uncultured Dehalococcoidia bacterium | reverse complement strand
CCCGTCACGTGCCCGCCTTCGACCAGCACCGACTCCACGGCGACACCTTCAGCCACATTGGCGCCCAAACTGGTCGCCCTTCGTGCAAAGGCGGGCGCCACCCGATGCGGGTCCGCCTGGCCGTCAGTAGGCGAGAAGATGCCTCCCGCCGGCGGTCCGGTCAGGCCCGGTATGCGTTCGCGCACCTCCCCTTCGCCAAGCAACTCCGTTTCCAGCCCGACTGCGGCTGCGCCAGCTTTCCATCTGGCGAAGTAGTCCATCTCCTCGGGAGTGGCTGCGATGTCGATGTTGCCGTCCTGGGCCCAGCCCAACGGTTCGCCGAGTTCCCGTTCCAGCCCCTCCCAGAGCTTTCGCGAGAACACACCCATGGGCAGTTCCTTCAGGTTCCTGCCGTTCTGGCGGACCCAGCCCCAATTGCGGCTCGACTGCTGGTTCGCCACACGGCCCTTCTCCAGCAGCACCACCGACGCCCCGCGGCGCGCAAGGTAATACGCCGTGGCGGAGCCGACGATGCCCGCCCCGATGATTACGATGTCTGCGCTGGTCGGAAGTTCGGATTGGGTCATGCTTGGCCCCTTTCGCCAGGGATTCTAAGCGCCGGGCGGTCTGCAACGCCCTCCCCTGCTACCATCCTCAGCACACACACCTCGTTTTCAGGATCTGCCGCATGAAGCTCGCGAAGCGCGTCGAGTCGCTCCCTCCGTACCTGTTTGCCGAAATCTCCAAGAAGATCGCCGCCAAGCGCGCCCAGGGCGTGGATATCGTCACCTTCGGCATTGGCGACCCGGACCTTCCGACGCCACGGAACATCCTCGATGCGCTCCACGAAGCCTCTGAAGACCCGGTCAACCACCGCTACCCCGAATCCGAAGGCTTGCCTGAACTTCACCAGGCCATCTCCGACTGGTACGAGCGGCGCTTCGAAGTGAAGTTCGAGCCGATGAAGGAGACCCTCCCACTCATCGGTTCGAAGGAAGGCATCGGCCACATGGCCCTCTGCTTCATCGACCCCGGCGACATCGCACTCGCGCCGGACCCCGGCTACCCGGTGTATGAGATCGGCACCATGTTCGCCGGCGGCACGACCTACAAGCTCGATTGCACTCGCGAGAGCGGCTGGAAGCCCGACCTCGACAAGATTCCCGAAGACGTAGCCCGCAAGGCGAAGCTCATCTGGCTGAACTACCCCAACAACCCCACCGGCGCCGTGGCCGACTTCGATTTCTTCGAACGCGCTGTTGCCTGGGCGAAGAAGTACGACGTGGCGATCCTCCACGACAACCCGTACTGCGACGTCGCCTACGACGGCTACAAGCCCATCAGCATCTTCCAGGTGCCGGGCGCGCGGGACGTCGCGGTCGAATTCAACTCATGGTCGAAGATCTACAACATGACCGGCTGGCGCATCGGCATGGTGGTGGGCAACCAGCAGATGGTCGACGCCCTCATGCGCGTGAAGTCCAACATCGATAGCGGCATCCCTCAGGCGATCCAGAAGATGGCGATCGAAGCCGTGTACGGGCCGCAGGATTGCATCGATGAGCACAACGCCATCTATCAGCGCCGCCGCGACCGAATCGTCGAAGTCCTGCGGAAGTGCGGCCTGGAGGTGGATACGCCCAAGGCTTCGCTGTACGTCTGGGCGAAACTCCCGGACGGCGTAACCAGCGCCGACTACGCGGCCCGGCTTATCGACGAAACCGGCGTGGTTGTGACCCCCGGGAGGGGCTATGGACTCAACGGCGAAGGCTACATCCGCCTGAGTGTTACGACCCCGGACGACCGGCTTGAGGAGGGCATGCGCCGCTTGGAGGCGTGGTCGGCGAAATAGGTTTGCCCCCGTACCTTAATGTAATTACAATGTGATTACCATGAAGACAAAGCTCATCAAAGTCGGCAACTCTCAGGGCGTTCGGATTCCCGGCCCGCTGATTGAAGAAGCGGGGCTGGCCGGCGAACTCGAGATGTCGGTGGAGGGCAACGCCCTCGTGCTGCGTGCCATTCGAATCCCGCGCCAAGGCTGGGCAGCGTCCATCGATGAGCTTGGTCCTGACGACGTGCCTGAGGATGAACTCCCCGCGAACGATTTCGATGACGAGGAGTGGGAGTGGCAGTAAGCCGTTTCGAAATCCACCTTGTCACGCTGGACCCGACGGTCGGGGCCGAGATTCAGAAGACTCGGCCCTGCGTTGTCGTTTCACCGGACGAAATCAATCACCGAGTTCGGACGACGATGGTTGCGCCGCTCACGACTGGTGGTCGTCCATACGCGTTCCGCGTACAGAGCCGATTTCAGGATAAGGATGGCCTGATCCTTCTCGACCAGATTCGAACGGTAGACCAGACCCGATTGGTCCGGCAGCTAGGCGTTCTCGACCAGGAGTCAGCCCGACGCGTCCTTGAGGTACTCCGAGAGATGTTCGCCGAGTAGCTCTTACCATCGTGCTGCGTTCCCTCTGCTAAGCTCAGTCCGTGGCCAACTCCATCGATTTCGGCGATGCTGAACAGCTCCTCCGCGAGGCCGAATTCCTCGATTGCCGCCCGCTCTGGTACTCCTCGAACTACGTCTA
>CALFYR010000705.1 GCA_937954195.1 uncultured Dehalococcoidia bacterium | reverse complement strand
CGGAAGAGCGCCTCGTGCGCCCCGTTTCGTACCGATGCGCGCGCAACGTCGAGCGCAACCACGTTCTCGGCGCCTTCCCAGATGCTGCCCAGGTGCGAGTCCCGCAGGAGCCGCGCGTTGACCCACTCCTCGATGTACCCGTTGCCGCCCCGGATGTTCATCGCCATGCCCGCCGTGGTCCGCGCCCGCCGGCACACGGCGTACTTGATCAGCGGCGTGGTGATGCGGATGACGAGCTCGTCATGTTCCGAACCGGCATCCGCGCGATCCAGCGCCTGCGCGGCGAACAGCACGATGGAGAGAGCTGCCTGCGTGTCGATCAACATCTCGAAGACCTGCTCGCGCAGAAGCGGCATCGCGAACAACGGCTTGCCGAACGCGGCCCGCCCCCGAGCGTGTACTACCGCCTCCAGCAGGGACCTGCGCATCATCGCTGCGGCGCGCATGCCGTTGCTCAGGCGCGAGACGTTGATCATCTCCGCCATCTGCGCGAACCCGCGTTCGATATCGCCCACGGGGTAGCCGATGGCGCCCTGGAATTCGTATTCGCCAGTGGGCATGGATTTCGAACCGAGCTTCTCCTTCAACCGCCGGATGACATAGCTGTTCCGCCGTCCGTCCGGCAGGACTTTCGGCACGAGGAACATGCCGAGCCCACGCGTTCCGCCCGGAGCGCCTTCCGGCCGGGCGAGGGTCAGATGCACGTCTGAACCCGCGTTCGAGCAGAACCACTTTTCGCCCCAGAGGCGCCATTCGCCATCGACTTGCCTCGCGACGCACTCGTTCGCGCCGACATCGCTGCCGCCGGTGCGCTCGGTCAACAGCTGGGCCGACTGCATGAGCGAATCGAAGTCGGTGGTGGTCAGGCCCGGCAGGTACCGCTGGCGCAAATCGTCGGGTCCGAACAGGGAGATCACGCGCGCAGCAGAATCCGTCATCGAGATGGGGCAGAACAGCCCGAACTCCGACTGCACGAACAGGTAGCTCAGCGCGAACTTGATGACGTGGGGCACACGGCCGGGCCACCCGAGGACTCCCTCACGATGGGACATGGCCGCGAAACCGAACGTCGAAAATCCGATCCGCTGCAACTCAACAAATGCCGGGTGGTAGACGATCTCATCGACCCGGCGGCCCTCGGAATCGTGGGTGCGGAGCGTGGGTGTGTTCGCGTCGGCGATGGCGGCAAGCGCGTCCAGCTCATTGCCGGCGCACCGCCCCAGTTCGCGGAGATGCGGCAGCGCCCGCTCGACGTCGGGGCGCCGGGCATAGACTCCTAGCGCCCGCTCCAGGTTCGGGTCAGCATCGAAGAAGTTCATGCCTCGCGTGGTTGGCATCGCGGAGTTCGGGGGCAGCTGCGTTGTGCTCATGGCGCGGATGATACCCAACGGGCGGGCGATGCTACGCTGGCCCTCGTGCCATCATTCGAATCCATCACCTCTGCGTTCGTCGAAGCCTTCGGCGGCGAGCCCACCGCGCTCGTTTCGGCGCCGGGCAGGGTCAACCTGATCGGCGAACACACCGATTACAACCTGCTCCCCGTGCTGCCCATCGCCATCGATCGGCGGCTGCTTCTCGCGGCCCGCGAGACCCCGGATGGGAAGGTCTCCGTCCGCTCAACCGCCTTCGCGCCGCCCGCACGGATTGAACGGTCGAACCCGGCGCATGCCAGCGCGGCGTGGCAACGCTACATCTCAGGCGCACTCTCCGAGCTGGGCGCGATGGCACCCGGCAAAGGCGCCGATGTGCTCGTCGATGGCGACCTTCCGGCCGATGGAGGGCTGAGTTCGTCCAGCGCGTTTAGCGTCGGGCTCGTCGCGGCGCTGACCCGCGCGTGGGGCACGCCCGCGGAACCTTCGGAATGCGCCGAAATCGCCATTCGGGCGGAGCGCCATGTGGGCGTCGAAACCGGCGGCATGGACCAGCGCGTTATCGCCTCGGGGAAGGCGGGCCACGCCATGCGTATCGATTTCCTCCCGCTCGCAACGCGGCATGTGGCCATCCCCGAAGGGCTGTCATTCGTGATCGCGGATTCCGGGAAACGCGCACCGAAGGGCGGCGAAGCACGCGACGCCTACAACGAGCGCGTCATCGGCACGCGAGTCGCGGCGCTGCTTCTTGCGGACATGCTTGGGGTCGAGACCGAGAGCAAGCCAACGCTCGGCAACGTCGCGGATATCGACGTGGTCGACATCATGGTTGAAGAGCTGCCGGACAAGATCAGCGCTCGAGACGCCGCGCGGTCGGCGAAGGTCGACCCCAAGGAACTGGCGAGCCTGAGCGCGGGCGACTTCGACCAGAACGCAATGCTCCCGGTGAAACGCTACGCGCGCCACGTTCTCAGCGAAGCGCAGCGCGTGGACGAAGCGGAAACCGCGCTCGTCAATGCCGATCTCAAACGCTTCGGCGCGCTCCTGAACGAATCCCACAACAGCCTGCGCGAAGACTACCGCTGCAGCACGCCCGAACTCGATCGGGTGGCCGCGGCCATGCGGAAGGCGGGTGCGTTCGGAGCGCGGCTTACCGGCGCCGGATTCGGTGGCTTCGCCGTGGCGGCCGTGCCCACTGGAACCGAGCAAAAGGTCATCGAAGCGGCGGTCCAGGCCACCGGCGGCCCGGCCTTCGTGGTCATGCCTTCGGACGGACTGACGTTCGGGCAATGAAGGGCGTGTTGCTTGCAGCCGGCCGCGGCACGCGCCTCGGTGCACTTACCGCCAGGTGTCCGAAACCGCTCCTTGAAGTCGGCGGCCAGCCCATCATCGTCCGCATCATCGAAGGGCTCCGTGATGCTGGCGTCCGCGACCTCACCGTCGTCGTGGGCCATTTGGCCGAGATGATGGAAGA
>CALFYR010000704.1 GCA_937954195.1 uncultured Dehalococcoidia bacterium | reverse complement strand
TCGATGATTGGACGCGGACGGTGCTCCGCTGAGCACGTGGTTCGAGGCGAGGAAGGCGGCGATTGCATTCGCCGCACCCGCGTTGCTGTTCCTCGGCGTGTTCCTGGCCTATCCGCTGCAGGGGATCATCGCAGAATCGTTTTCGCGGGGAGGCGGGCTGGGTCCGCTGACCGAGGATACGTACTTCCTCGAGCGAGCGTGGTTCACGTTGTGGCAGGCGACGGCTTCAGCCGGCCTTACGCTGGTGCTGGCGATGCCCGTGGCCTACGTGCTGGCGTGCTACGAGTTCCGGGGCAAGGCGGTCTTCGAGGCGCTCATCACGGTGCCGTTCGTGCTGCCCACAATCGTGGTCGCGGTGGCGTTCACGGCGCTGCTCGGCCCGCGCGGGCTGGCCAACGAGTGGCTGATGAAGCTCCCCTGGGTGGCCGAGCCTCCGATCCGGCTGATGAACACGATCTGGGCGATCCTGATCGCGCACGTGTTCTACAACGTGGCGCTCGCGGCACGGATCATCAGTGTTTCGTGGGCACGCGTGGATACGCGATTGGAGGACGCGGCGGCGATGCTCGGCGCGAGCAAGGCGGCCGTGTTCTTCCATGTGACGCTCCCGTTGCTCCGGACCCCGATCCTGGCCGCCGGCTCGCTCGTGTTCTTGTTCTGTTTCACGAGCTTCGGCGTCGTGCTGATCCTTGGCGGAACGCAGTACAGCACAATCGAGACCGAGATCTACCGCGAGACACTCTTCCTGTTCCGATTACCCGTTGCCGCGACGCTGGCGTTGTTGCAGCTGGTGGCAACGTTCGGAGCGATGTGGGTGAACAGCTCGCTGCAGCGAAGCGTGATCCAGCCGGGCGCTGGAAGACGGCGTCCGGTGGCGTGGAGTGCGGCCCGAGTCGGCGTTGTCGGGTTGGTTGCGGCGGCGGCAGCGGTTGTGACTATCGCGCCGATGGCCGCACTTGCGGAACGGTCGTTTCACGGCGGCGCCGGATACACGCTCGACTACTACCGACAACTTGACGACAACGTGCGCGGCCAGGTGCTGTTCGTGGCTCCAATTGAGGCGGTGAGGAACTCGGTGTCGTTCGCGCTGCTGACGGTTGCTGTGGCGGTACCCCTAGGAACGCTCGCTGCCCATGGGGTGACGCGATTGGGATGGGCTCCGGTGGAGGCCCTACTTCAGCTGCCGCTCGGTGTTTCCGGCGTGACGCTCGGGTTGGGGTTCCTGATCACGTTCGACCAGCCGCCGTTGGACCTCCGCGCGAGCCCCGCACTGGTCGTGATCGCGCATTCGCTGGTGGCGATGCCCTTTGTGGCACGTACCGTGGCTGCTCAGTTGAGGTCGCTCGATCCGAGGCTACGGGAAGCTGCTTCGATGCTGGGAGCCACGCCACTGCGGCGGTTCCTGGCCATCGACCTGCCGCTGACATGGCGCTCCATGGCGGCTGGAGCAGTGTTCGCGTTCGCGATCTCCATGGGCGAGTTCGGGGCCACACTACTTATCGCTCGGCCGGAGTACCCGACGATCCCGCTCGCCATCTTCCGGTACCTGGGGCAGCCGGGGGCGTTGAACTACGGGCAGGCGCTGGCCATGGCGACGATACTCATGGTCGTGACCGCGGTCGGGTTCATGGTCATCGACCGCCTGCGCTTTCGGGAATACGGGGGGTTCTGATGTCCGGACTGCGGGTGGAGGATGTCCGCTTCGCCGTTGGGAAGAAGGAGATCCTGCGGGGCGTCTCGCTGCATGTGGATGCCGGTGAGACGGTTGCGCTGCTCGGGCCGAGTGGCTGCGGCAAAACGACGTTGTTGCGCGTCATCGCGGGGCTTGAGCGGCAATCACACGGCAGACTGACCTTCGATGGTGAGGATGTGGGGAGAGTACCCGCGCACCGCCGAGGCTTCGGGATGATGTTCCAGGAGCACGCGCTCTTTCCCCACATGAACGTGCGCCGGAACGTGGAGTTCGGGCTGCGGCAGGCTGGTTGGGATGCGAAGACGCGAGACTCCCGCGTCTCGGACCTGCTCGACTCAGTAGGGCTCGGTGGCTTTGGTGAGCGGGGCATCGAAGGGCTCTCCGGCGGCGAGCGTCAGCGCGTGGCACTCGCACGGACGCTGGCTCCATCGCCGCGGATGTTGATGCTCGACGAGCCGTTGGGGTCTCTTGACCGAGGGTTGCGGGAGCGGCTGGTTGTGGAGCTTGGGGAGATTCTCGGGTGCCTGGAGATTCCAGCGCTTTATGTAACGCACGATCAGTTCGAAGCGTTCGCGATCGCAGACCGGCTGGCAATTATGCGAGCGGGTCTGATCGTCCGCGATGGCACGCCTGGTGAGGTCTACTCGGAACCGGGTTCCGAGTTCGTCGCGCGGTTCCTCGGGCTGGAGAACATCGTCCGAGGCCGAAGAGTGGCTGGCGGGATGGTGGAGACACCTGGTGGAGTGTTCGGGCCGGTAGGCGGAGACGGAGAGCAGGTTTCGCTGCTGCTCCGGAGCGAAGGGGCGCGACGGGTCGAGGGGCCAGGGCCCAACGTGCTCGCCGGCGAGGTGGAAGCGCGGCTCTTCCAGGGAGCTACGCAGCGGGTGGTGGTCCGGGCCGGGGGGCAGGCGTTCGTGTTCGGGTTCGAGAGTTCGATCGCAATGCCCGCGGCTGGCGAATCTGTCGCCATCGGTATTGCGCGAGTGCAGGCGGTGACGCCAGACGCGTGACACGGCCCATCGGCGTACGATTCGCGGATGCCAGTACGAACCGAACGCCACGACCGCACGCTCCTCATCACGCTCGACCGCCCGGAAGCGATGAACAGCATCGACGCGGAGATGTATGGACAGCTGGGCGAGGCGTGGAAC
>CALFYR010000703.1 GCA_937954195.1 uncultured Dehalococcoidia bacterium | reverse complement strand
GCCCTGCTGTTTGCCCCCTTCCTTATATCTCCAGTGCGCAGCGACACCGTATTCCGCGACACGATGCATGTCGTAGGTGCGAATCTGGATCTCAAGCGGCCGCCCGCCCGGCCCCACGACCGTCGTGTGGAGCGACTGGTACATGCTGTCCTTCGGGTTGCCAATGTAGTCGTCGAACTGCCCTGGGATGGGCCGCCAGAGCGAGTGAATGACGCCCAGCGCGTGATAACATTCCGAAACGGAGTCCACGAAGATGCGAATGGCGAGCAGGTCGTAAATCTGGTCGAACGATTTCGACTGCGCCGAGTACCGCTGCATCTTGTTGTAGATGGACGCGATGTGCTTCGCCCGGCCGGTGATCTCGGCCTGGATGCCGGCGCCTTCCAGGTGCTCACGGAGCACCTGGCTCGCATCGGCAATCACCCGCTCGCGGGTCACTCGCTTCGAAGCCAGGAGTTCCGCAATCTCGCGGTACTTCTCGGGCTCCAGGTAACGGAACGAGAGGTCCTCGAGTTCCCACTTGATTTGCCACACACCGAGGCGGTTCGCCAACGGCGCGAAGATCTCCTGCGTTTCCAGCGCAATGCGCTTCTGCTTCTCGACCGGGAACGCCCAGAGCGTGCGCATGTTGTGGAGACGGTCGCAGAGCTTGATGAGCACCACGGTGATGTCCTCAGCCATGGCGAGGAACATCTTCCGCAGGTTCTGTGCTTGCGTCGTGCCGCGGGATGGGTCCATACCGGCGACGTTCATCGGTAGCTTGTCGAGCTTCGTTAAACCATCGACGAGCTTGGCTACCCGCGGGCCGAATTTCTCCGCAATCGTTTCGGTCGCGATGCCGCAGTCCTCCTGCACGTCGTGCAGGAGCGCCGCCGCCAGCGCAAGGTGGTCCAGTTCCAGGTTCGCGACGAGTTCGGTCACGGCAACCGGATGGGTGATGTACGGGTCGCCAGTCTTTCGCACCTGACCTTCGTGACACTCGCGGGCGAACTCAAAAGCGTCGCGGATTATCTGGAGGCGCTCTTCCGGGAGGTATTGGCGGGCGCGTTCGAGGAGAGCGTCGATGCTGACGCCGGGTACAGCGGGTTCATCCGTGCGTACCACCAAACTGGGTGCCCTCTTTGCCGCGACTGGATCCAAACCTATCCTACCATGCATCCCCTTCGCTGGAAGTTACCTACATTATGTCCTCGCGATTCCAGGCTCCGCGCGGCACACAGGATGTGCTCCCCGATATGCAGCCCTACTGGCAGGCGGTGAACGACGCCATCCGCGAGGTCACACATCTCCACGGCTTCCGGCGCATCGATACGCCCGTGTTCGAAAACGCCGGCGTGTTCGAAAAAGGTAGTGGCGACACCACCGACGTGGTCGAGAAGGAGATGTACGTCTTCGAAGACCGCGGCGGCGAACGCCTCGCACTCACGCCCGAAGGAACGCCAGCCATCTGCCGCGCCTACCTCGAGCACGGCATGGCCAGCTGGCCGCAGCCGGTGCGGCTCTACACCACCCACGCCATGTTCCGCTATGACCGCCCCCAAAAGGGCCGCTACCGCCAGCACACACAGTTCGACTGCGAGGTGCTCGGGTCCGTAGACCCACTGGTCGATGCCGAAGTGATCGGCATTCTCTGGGACCTTTACGCGCGGCTCGGCATCAAAAACATCACCGTACGCCTCGGCTCGCTCGATGACCTCGAATCACGCCGCAGCTACATCGAACGACTGAAGGACTACTACCGACCGCATCTTTCGAAGCTCTCCGAAGACAGCCAGCGCCGCTTCGCCCGCAACCCGCTGCGCCTGCTGGATAGCAAGGACGAACGCGATCAGCCCTTCAAGGAAGCGGCCCCGAAGCTGATTGAGAGCCTGAGCCCCCTCGCACAGGAACATCACGATGCTGTCCAGGGGGCACTCGCAGCCGCCGGCATTCAGTTTGCGATCGACCCGCTGCTGGTCCGCGGGCTCGACTACTACAACCGCACCGTCTTCGAAATCGTTCCCGACGACGATGAGCGCGCGCAGGGCACGCTCGGAGGCGGCGGCCGCTACGACGGGCTCATCGAACTGCTGGGCGGGCCATCTACGCCGGGAATCGGCTTTGGCAGCGGCAT
Organism: uncultured Dehalococcoidia bacterium; assembly: GCA_937954195.1. Lineage (GTDB taxonomy): Bacteria > Chloroflexota > Dehalococcoidia > Tepidiformales > Tepidiformaceae > Amarobacter. The sequence goes on along the minus strand of CALFYR010000703.1, from coordinate 8,092 downwards.
CGAACGCATCATCCTGGAGATGCAGAAGAATGGCATCACCTTCGAACCGTCGCCCGTGGCCCAGGTCTACATTGTCCATCGGGCGGCCGGCGCCGGGCCGAAGGTCTTCGCGCTCGCATCAGAATTGCGTGCCGCGGGGGTCCCGGCTGTGATCGGCGAAACGGGCAAGTCCATGAAGGCCCAGATGCGCGGCGCCAACACCAGCGGCGCCCGATTCGCGGTGATCATCGGCGACGATGAGCTTGCGGCCGGCGCGGCCGTGCTGAAGGACCTGGCATCGGAAGACGGCGCACAAGAGACGCTGCCGCTTGCCTCGCTCGCGGCCGCGATAGGCGCTCGCCTCCGGGCCTGAGCCGGGCCGGGTGCTATACTCGAATCACTCAAGGGACGTTGTGGACGGTCCGCGATCGCGGACCGTTCCTGTGTACAACCATGGACGCCAAAGTACTTTCCCAGCTCCAGCGCATCCGGGCGCGGTACAACGAACTCACCGATTCGATGGGGCGGCCCGACATCGCCGCCGATTTCGACCAGCTCGGTAAGCTCGCCAAGGAACGCGCTGATATCGAGCCGGTCGTCGAGTTGTACAGCGACTACGAAGCGACCCAGAAGTCGATCGACGACGCAAAGGCGATGCTTGGCGAATCCGACCCGGAAATGAAGGAACTCGCCCAGGCTGAACTGGAAGAAGCCAACGCCCACCTCGATGAGCTCACGGTGGCGTTGCGGCGGTCGCTGCTAGCGAAAGACCCGCGTGACGCTCGGAACGTGATCGTCGAAATCCGTGCCGGCGCCGGCGGTGAAGAAGCCGCCCTCTTCGCGTCGGAGCTCTACCGCGCCTACGCCCGCTACGCCGAGCAGAAGGGCTGGCAGGTCGAAATCTTGAGCGCGTCGGAATCGGAAAAGGGTGGGTTCAAGGAAGTCGTGTTCGAGATACGGGGAGATGGCGCGTTCTCCCGGATGAAGTGGGAGAGCGGCGTCCACCGCGTGCAGCGCGTCCCCGCTACCGAGACGCAAGGCCGAATTCACACCTCCACCGCGACGGTCGCGGTCCTTGCCGAAGCCGACGAAGTGGATGTCACGATCGAAGAAAAGGACCTCCGGACCGACATCTACCATTCGTCTGGAGCCGGCGGCCAGAACGTGAACAAGGTCGCAACAGCAGTGCGCATCACGCACATCCCCACCGGCCTGGTCGTCGCATGCCAGGAAGAGCGCTCGCAGCTGAAGAATCGCATCAAGGCGATGACGCTGCTCCGGTCGCGGCTGCTCGATATGGAGCAGCAGAAGCAGGCGGCGGAGATCGGCGCGGACCGGCGGGGGCAGGTGGGCACCGGCGACCGCAGCGAGAAGATCCGGACCTACAACTTCCCGCAGGACCGCATCACCGACCACCGCGTCGGCCTGACCGTGCACAACGTGCAGGATCGGCTCGCCGGCAATCTCGACGACATCATCGATGCGGTTGCGACCGCCGATGAAGCGGAACGCCTCGAAAACCTGGAATGAACGCCCGCGAAGCTGCCGCAACCGCTGCCGAACGGCTTGCTGCCGCGGGCGTGGAGGACGCGCGCTTCGAGGGCGAACTGCTCACGCGCGAATCCGCGGGCATCACCAGGGCCGCCTTCTTCATGGATCCCGAGCTGCCCGCTGGAGCCCAAAGCCGCCTGGAGGATTGGGTCGAACGGCGCGCCGGCCGAGAACCCGCGCAGTACATCACCGGACACCGCGAGTTCTATGGCCGCGATTTTGCCGTTGGCCCCGGCGTCCTGATTCCTCGCCCCGAAACCGAACTCCTCGTCGAGCTTGCACTGGCCGAACTCGATGCGCACTCACGGGCGGTGATCGCCGAAATCGGGACGGGCAGCGGCGCCGTCGCCGTCTCAGTCGCGGCGGAACGGCCGGGCGCAACCGTCGTAGCAACGGAGGTTTCGCCTGCGGCGATGCGGTTCGCCGCGCACAATGCGGCTGCCCACGCTCCGGGCCTGGCCCTCGTCGTCGGCGACCTCGCCACTCCCATCGTTCGAGCGGACGTCGTCCTCGCGAACCTGCCGTACATCCCGACCTGGGAGATAGACGCGCTCGAGCCCGAGGTCAGCAAGTGGGAGCCTCGCGTCGCTCTCGATGGTGGCGACGACGGGTACCTGCTGATCCGCAGGCTGGTCGCGGATTGCGCCTCCCGACTTCGGCCGCGGCTGCTCGCGCTCGAAGTCGGGTACGGCCAGGCCGAGGACGTTGGTGCCATCATCAAGGCGTTTGGCCCTGCTCCCTGGTACGTGAAAGACCTCGCCGGGATCGATCGGATAGTCTGCGCACGATGGCAGTGAAGCTCATCGCGCTGGACATCGATGGGACCATCATCCCGCCCGCCCACTACGGGCACGACCACCTGCCCACACCTCACCTGACCCAAACGATCCGCCGGGTGACCGAAGCGGGCATCGCGATCGTGCTCGCCTCCGGTCGCATGTTCCCGGGCACCGCGAAGATCGCGCACCACCTGGGCCTCCCGGGGCCCGTCATCTGCCAGCAGGGCTGCTCGGTCCACCTGCTGGATGGGACGATGACCCACGAGTTCCCCATCGAACGCCACCTCGCGGTCGATATCGTCCAGTACGCGAAGCGCATCGGGCGCGACTACGAATGGTTCAATCCGCTGCGCTACATCGCCAGTGCGAAGACCGAAGCGACCATTCAGTACGGCGTCGTGAGCGGCATCGAACCCGAGTACCGCCCCGACCCGGAGAACTCCGGCATTGTGCCGACCGGCGTGGGCGTCATCTCCACGAAGGAAGCCGCCAACGGGATTCATCGCGACCTTGTCGGACACTACGGCGAGGCACTCCATGTCCTCGATTTTCCCGACGTCACCGTCGTGGTGGCGCCGGATGCGAACAAAGGCCACTCGCTCTCGCTGCTCTGCCAGGACCTGGGCATCGACCGCCACGATGTCGTCGCGATTGGAGACAGCGTGAACGATGCGTCGATGCTGGCGTGGGCCGGCCTTGGGCTGGCCATGCCCCATAGCGACGCCTACGCGCTCGACGCAGCCGACGACGTGCTGGAAGACCGGGAAGAAGCACTGGCAGCCTGCCTTGAACGGCTGATCCGCTAGCTCGGGTCGATCCGGTGCCAGACGCGCATCATCACCAGTCCGATCCCGAACACGATCAGCAGAACGACGCCCATTGGCAGAACGGTCGAGTTCCAATCGATGCCAGCGCCCTCGCCGCCATCGGCAACAGCCGGCACGGCGTACTGGCCCGTGATAGTCCGAATCTCCTCGACCGCCTGGAGTTCGGTCATCGAAAGCTCGCCCATGGTCGCCTTGCCACCTTCGAGCACGAACACCTGGTTGATGTAGGGCAGGGGGAGCTCCGCGGCATCGTAGATGTACACCAGCGCCCGGTCACCTTCGGCGAACGAATGCTCCGGGCACATCGAATCGTCACGTCCTCGGAACACGATCGGCTCGCCGCTCGAGGGCCCCTTCAAAAACGCCTCAGGAGCAAACCGCACCTCGTCTGGCGTCACCTCTCGGACCGTGCCGATGACGATCAGCTCCGATTCGAGGACGAATTCGGCGGCCGATTCGGGCATGAGGAGGGTGCAGGCGTATGCAGGGCGCACGAAAACAGCGGCCCCCGGGACGAGGGCCGCTGTTGCGATGAGAAGTGCGAGAAGGCTACGAGCCAGACTGCGCAAACTGGTAGATCTTCCCTTCGGTCTTAATCGCCGGGGCGATGACCATTTCCGCCTGCTGGAATTCGCGGACCGTGCGCGCGCCGCACATGCCCATCGCCGTGCGCAGCGCGCCGACGAGGTTTTCCGTGCCATCGGTGCGGCTCGTGGGCCCGAACAGCGTCTTCTGCAGCGTGGTGTTCACACCAACTGCTACGCGGGTGCCGCGAGGCAGGTTCGCGTGCGGCGTGGCCATGCCCCAGTGGTAACCGCGGCCCGGCGCTTCCGTGGTCGCCGCGAACGGCGAACCCATCATGATCGCGTCGGCGCCGGAAGCGAAGCACTTGCAGACGTCACCACCGGTGCGGATGCCTCCGTCCGTGATGATCGGGACGTAGCGGCCGCTTTCGCGGTAGTAGTAGTCGCGAGCGGCGGCGCAGTCGATCGTCGCGGTCACCTGCGGGACGCCGATGCCGAGCACTTCGCGGCTCGTGCAGGCGGCGCCGGGGCCAACGCCAACCAGCACGCCGGACACGCCGGTCCGCATGATTTCGAGCGTTGCCTTGAAGCCAACCGTGTTGCCGACAACCACCGGGATGGTGATGTCCTTGAACAGCTTGTCGAAGCGAAGGCCCTCAATGCTGTTCGATTCGTGGCGGGCAGTGGTCACCGTGCTCTGAATGAAGAGCAGGTCGGCGCCTGCATCCTGGATCAGGGGCGCCCACCGCTTCGTGTTCATCGGAGTGACGGAGACGGCGGCGACGGCGCCACCTGCCTTGATCTCTTCGATGCGGCGGCGGATGAGGTCGTCGCGAATGGGCTGCTGGTAGGCTTCCTGCAGGATCGCGGTCGCTTCTTCGCGGTTCACCGAGGCGACTTCCTGGAGCAGCGAGCGCGGGTCGTCGTACTTCGTCCACACGCCTTCCAGGTTCAGGACGGCGAGGCCGCCCGCGTTGTGCATCTCGATGGCGAAGGTCGGGTCCACTACCGCGTCCATCGCCGAGGCGAGGAACGGGATGGCAAAATGATGGGGCCCAATGTCGAGCCCCAGTTCGGTGAGTTCGGGATTGATCGTGACGTCGCCGGGTACGATGGCGACTTCATCGAAACCGTAGGCGCGGCGAAGCTGCTTGAACTTGGGGGCGGCGACATCGTTCTCGTCAAACGGCGCAAGGCCGCTCTCCGGCATATCGGAGGCGGCGGAGGAGAGGTTGACAGCAGTACTCAATTCAGCGCTTACCCGGGAGTGGAGTTACGGCCCGGCGGCCCGGCCGTGGTGTTGGATCGAGTGTAGACACCCCTCCAAGGACGGGTCAACACAGATCGCTTTCACCTTTTCGGTTATGTGCAATAGCGCTCATAGGGGGCATCAATGACGCTGTGGCATCCCGGTCTTTATGTCGTCGCCACGCCCATCGGCAACCTCCAGGACCTCTCCCCACGAGCCGCCGAAACGCTCCGCATGGCGAGCACCGTCGCGGCCGAAGACACCCGCACCTCCGGTTCGCTGGTACGGGGGGCCGGCGGCGAAGGGCGGCTGGTCAGCCTTACCGAGCACAACGTGAGCCAGCGAATCCCGGAGTTGCTCGCCGCAGCCCGCGAGAGCGTCGTCGCGCTCGTTTCCGATGCCGGTACCCCGGCGATCGCCGATCCCGGTGCGCGCCTCATCGCAGCGGCTCACGCGACAGGCGTGTCCGTGTTTGGCATCCCCGGGCCGTCGGCGCTCGCGACGGCCGTCTCCGTCGCGGGGTTCGACCGCCTTCCGGTCGTGTTTCTCGGCTTCTTGCCTCGTCCAAAGGGCGAGCGCGCCCGGGCCCTGCAGCAGGCCGCACCAGCCGGCGGGACCGTCGTGTTCTTCGAAAGTCCCGCCCGCCTCGCCGCGACACTCGGTGAACTTGCGGCGCTCATGGGCGACCCGGAGACCGTCGTCTGCCGCGAGCTGACCAAACTGCATGAAGAAGTCACGCGGGGTCGGGCCTCGGCCCTCGCCGGGCAGTTCGCGAATGCCCGGGGTGAGTGCACCGTGGTGTTCGAGGCGCCGCCGAAGGACAGCACGGCCGAGGCGAACGCGCTCCTGGCCGCGATGAAACGGGCCGGCGCACGGCAATCCGCCGCGGCCGCCGAAGTCGCAAGGCTCACCGGGCTCACGAGGGAGCAGTGTTACAACCTCTGGGACCGCGTCTGACGGCTCCGAATCGGGGGCTATGTTAGACTCAATTTCACTCTTGTTACCCGGGTTACTCCGTTGTCCGACCGGATCCTTGTGTGCGTCGCGTGGCCCTACGCGAACTACCTGCTTCACGTTGGCCAGGCCGCTGGCGCTTACCTCCCAGCGGATATCTTCGCCCGCTATCACAGGCTCAAAGGCAACCAGGTGCTCATGGTCTCCGGCTCCGATTGCCATGGCACCCCAATTACGGTGACCGCCGACCGGGATGGCATTACGCCCCAGGAAGTGGTCGACCGCTACCATCCCAAGATCCTCGAAGTCTGGGAACGGTTCGGCATCAGCTTCGACCTGTTCACCACCACGCTCACCGAGAACCACTACGCGGTCACGCAGGACGTGTTCAAGCGGCTGCAGGCCAACGATCTGCTCTACCCGAAGACCGAGGAGTACCTGTTCGACCCGGAAGCCGGGAGGTTCCTGCCCGACCGGTACGTCGAGGGCACCTGCCCGCACTGCGGATACGAAGATGCCCGCGGCGACCAGTGCGACAACTGCGGGAAACAACTCGACGCGGTGGAGCTCCTGAACCCCCGCAGCAAGATGACCGGCGCCACGCCCGTCTTACGCCCCTCCGAACACTACTTCCTTCGCCTCTCTGCCATGGAGGCGCCGCTCAAGGAGTGGGTCGCGAAGCAGCCGCACTGGCGCAAGAACGTCCAGAACTTCACGCTTGGCGTGCTGAACGAAGGCCTGCGCGATCGCGCCATCACCCGCGACATCTCGTGGGGCGTGCCCGTCCCGGTCGAAGGCTATGAGGACAAGCGCATCTACGTCTGGTTCGATGCCGTCATTGGCTACCTTTCGGCCAGCAAGGAATGGGCTCAGAACAGCGGCGACCCCGAAGCGTGGAAGCCCTTCTGGGAGGACAGCTCCACGAAGTCCTACTACTTCATCGGCAAGGACAACATCCCGTTCCACACGATCATCTGGCCGTCCATGTTGCTTGGCTACCAGGGCTTAAACCTGCCGTTCGACGTCCCGGCGAACCAGTACGTGAACTTCAGCGCCGGCCAGAAGCAAAGCAAGTCGAAGGGGACCGGCACCTGGATGCTGGATCTGCTCGGCACGTACGCACCCGATGTGGTGCGGTTTTATCTCACCACCGTCCTCCCGGAAACGAACGACACCGAGTTCCGCGAAGAAGAGCTGATCCGCGCGAATAACGACATGCTCATCGCCACGTGGGGAAACCTCGCCAACCGCGTGATTTCGATGATCCACCGCAACTTCGAAGGCGTGGTTCCGGAGACAGGCGACCTTTCGCCTGAGAGCCGGGCCATCACGGTCGAAGCGGAGGCGGCCTTCGATGCGGTCGGTGGCGAGTTCGCCGCGTGCCACTTCCGGGGCGGGCTCCAGGAAGCCATGCGCCTGGCGCAATCCGCGAACAAGTACCTCGACGAACGCGCCCCGTGGAAGGCCGTGAAGACGGACCTTGCCCACGCCGGCGAAACGCTCGCCGTGGCGCTCAACGTCATTAATGCCCTCAAGGTGCTGCTCCACCCGGTGCTCCCGTTCTCGACGGAGCAACTGCACGGCGGCCTGGGGCTTTCGGGGTCGGTGATGGACCAGGGATGGTCCTATCAGCCGATTCCTGCCGGCTCGCGGCTCCCGGCGCCCACACCGCTCTACGCAAAGATTGACCCCCTCGCGACCGAGGCCAACGCGTGAGCAAGGGCGCGTTCGATACGCATTGCCACTTGCAGGATTCCCGGCTCCTTGCTGACTTCGAAGGTGTGCTCGAACGCGCCGCGGAAGCTGGCATCGCCGGCATGGCCCTGTGTGGCTACGACGCGCCCTCGAACACCAAAGTGCTGGAACTCGCCGAACGTTCGCCGCTCCTCTGCCCAACCGTCGGTTTTCACCCGCACGAGGCGGATGAGGTCACTCCTGCGATGCTCACCGAGATGGAATCACTCGCGAAGCTGCCCCAGGTGGTCGCAGTCGGCGAGATCGGCCTCGACAACTACCGGCACCACTCAACGGCGGGGAACCAGCGAAAGCTCATCGAAGCCCAACTCGACATCGCTGTCCGGGTTCGAAAGCCGGTGTGCGTGCATTCACGCGACGCCGAGGATGAGATTCATGACCAGCTCGCCCCCTACGCAGCGGCAGCCAGGGCAGTCGGAATGACCGTGCCTGGCGTGATGCACTGCTTCGGCGGGACATTAGAGCAGGCTTTGC
>CALFYR010000702.1 GCA_937954195.1 uncultured Dehalococcoidia bacterium | reverse complement strand
CGTGAGCAAGCGCCGGCATCACGAAGGTGCCACCGACGGCGGCGGAAGCCATCCCGGGTTTGGTTCCGGCGAAATTCCTACCCCAGCTGCTCGTACACCATCCGCTTGAAGTCGTGGCTGAACGGGTGCCAGAAACCCGGCATCCGGTTCGTCAGGCAGAACCCGGTGATGTCCGGGCCCGGCGCCATCCAGCTGTGCGTGCCCGCCATGCCGCCCCAGTGGTACTCGCCCTTCGCCGAAGGATGCTCGTCCGCGCCCGGGTTCTCCTTCAGCGCGAACCCGAGCCCGAACACCGTGCCCTCCATCGCCCACATCGGGAACTGCACGCCGACGCCGGGGGCGAGCACGTTCGTCCGCATCAGCTGCAGCGTCTCCGGCTTCAGAATGCGCGCGCCCTTCCATTCGCCCCCGTTCACGATCATCTGCAGGAACGACAGGTAGTCGCTCACCGTCGATACCAGGCCGCCACCGCCCGAGAGCATCGGCTTCGGCTGGCTCCAGCCGCCCGTCGCCGGGTCATCGGCCTTGTTCAGGCCGCCCTTCATCGGCTGCAGCATCTCCTTCGGCGCGTACATCGTGACCAACCGGTCGATCTTCTCCGGCGGCACGTGAAAGTCCGTATCCACCATGCCGAGCGGTTCGAAGATCCGTTCCTTCAGGAACTCATCGAATCGCTTCCCGGAGATCACCTCGATGATCCGCGCCGTCACGTCCGTGCCGAAGCTGTAGCGCCAGCTCGTGCCCGGCTGGTACGCCAGCGGCACCGTCGTCAGCAGGTCGCACAGCTGCTCCAGCGTGATGCTGTTGACCGCCACCCCGTTCAGGCCCGCGGCGACATACGCCTGGTCCACCACCGACATCGGCTCGATGAACCCGTACGAAAGGCCCGCGCTGTGGCTCATCGCGTGCTTGATGAGCATCGGCGAAGCGAGCGGCTCCACCTCGCTGGCGGATGTCGCACCCGCCTTCAGCACCTTCACATCGGCGAATTTCGGCAGGAACCGCGAAACGGGGTCGTCCGGGTGGAACTTCCCCTCTTCGTACAGCGTCATCGCCGCCACGCTCGTCACGAGCTTCGTGCTCGAGAACATCCGGTAGATCGCATCCTCCCGCAGCGGCGCCTTCGTCTCCAGGTCCATGTACCCGAACCGCTGGTGGTCCACCACGTCCGTCCCCCGCAGCACCACGGTCTCGCAGCTCGAAAGTATCTCTTCGTCCACGTACCACTGCATGCGGTTGTGCATTTCGGTGAAGTCGGCGCGCGTTTGGGTCGAGGTCATGAAGGTTAGCCTTGAGCGAAGATTCCGGCGGATTCTAGGAACCCCGGGGCAGCGCCGCAAACGGCCACGCCCCTGCTTCTGGTAAAGTAAGAACGCGGGTCTCCCGCAGCCCCCCTTCTTTTCGTTCGCCGCCGGAGGTGCCTGCTGGAAGACACCGACCTCCTCGTGACGCTCGCATTCGCCCTCGGGGCCGCCGGCATCGGTGCGCTCGGGGCGGCGTTGCTGCGCCAGTCGCTCGTCCTGGGCTACATCGTCGCCGGGCTCGTCATCGGCCCGAACACCCCCGGCTTCGTCATCGATGTTCCCGCGGTTGAACAACTCGCCGACATCGGCGTCGTCCTCCTGATGTTCGTCATCGGCATCCAGCTCTCCTTCAGCGACCTGCGGCGCGTGGGTGGGGTGGCCGTCTTCGGTGGCGGGTTACAGGTGCTGGTCACCATCGGCGTGGTCTACCTGGTCGGTATCGCCGTCGGCTTTGGCCGCCTGGAGTCGCTCTTCTTCGGCGCGGTCATTTCCAACTCGTCCAGCACCGTCCTTTCCAAGGTCCTCTCCGAACGTGGCGAACTCGATTCCATCCACGGCCGCATCAGCCTCGCCTGGTCCACCGTGCAGGATTTCAGCACCGTCGCCCTCGTCGTCATCCTCACCACCCTCGCCGAAGGCTCGACCGATACTCTCGGGCTCGACCTGCTGAAGGCACTGGCGCTCGCCGGTGCGTTCCTCGCGCTCGTCGTGCCCGTCGGCCTGTTCGTGCTTCCCATGGCCTTCGGCGCCATCTCCCGCCTGCAAAGCAGCGAAGTCATGACCCTCGCGGGCGCGGGCGTTGCCCTCGGCGTCGCCTACCTCGCCGAGGTGTTCGGTATCTCCGTGGCGCTCGGCGCCTTCGTCGGCGGCATCCTCGTCGGCCGCTCCGATGTCTCCCACGAGATCTCAGGCACGCTCAGCCCCCTGCGCGATCTCTTCTCGGGCCTCTTCTTCGTCTCGGTCGGCATGCTCATCGATGTCGATGTGGTCATCGAAAACTGGTGGCTCGTCGGGGTCGCCGTGCTGCTCATTATCGCGTTCAAAGGCCTCCTCTCCGGCGCAATCACGCTTGGCTTTGGTTACCGCGGCCGCACCGCCGTGCTCACGGGCGCAACCCTTGGTCAGTCCGCCGAGTTCTCCTTCCTCCTCGCCCGCCTCGGCATCGAACTCGATGCGATTTCCGACGACCTCTTCGGCGTGTTGCTCGCGGGCGCCGCTATCTCCATCGTCCTCGCGCCCATCATCCTCACCGCGGTCCAGCCGCTGGGCCGAATGGTCGAACGCCGCCTCCCGCTCCCCCCGCAGGCCGAGATGGTGGAGGAGGTGGTCCCGCCGCTCGGTTTCACCGGCCACGCGATCCTCGCAGGTTACGGCCGCGTGGGACGCGTCGTCCTCGAAGCGCTCGGCCAGCAGGCCATCCACGTCGTCGTCATCGAAGCCGATGCCGGCCGCGTCGAAGACCTTCGCTCGCAGGGCATCCCGGTCCTGCAGGGCAGCATCTCCAACCCCGTGCTCCTCGAACGGGCGAGCCTCCGCGATGCCCGCGTCATCATCGTCGCCATCCCCGATGCCGCCGCAGCCCGCCGTATCGTCGAGCTCGCCCGCGAGATGAACCCCGATATCGACATCGTCGTCCGCACGCACAGCCAGGCCGAACGCCGCTACCTCGAAGAACGCGGTGTCGATGAAGCCGTCGTGGGCGAACTCGAGCTCGCCCTCGAAATGAGCCGCCACACGCTCCGACGCTTCGGCATGGCCGATGCCCCGGCCGAGCTCCTCTTGCGTAAGATTCGAGCTGCATCGCTCAACGAGCTGTAAGGAAAACTCCATGGTCCGAATCGCCACCGGCATCGATGGCTCACCCAGGTCACTCACCGCGTTCCGCCATGCAGCCGCCTTTGGCGCCGGCTTCGGCAACGACCTGGTTGCCCTGCACGTCGTGGACCCCACCGCCGACGAAACCATCTCGCCGGGCCAGGGCCGGATGCGCGCCGCCCGCCGCGCCGCCGAACTGGAACGCTCGCTCACCCCTGTGCTCAAGGAGCACCGTGCCCGCTTCGTCACCGTCATGGCCGAACGCGGAGAATCTCCCGCCGAAGCGCTTCGCCGGGGCGCCGCCGAAGAAGGCGCCGCACTCCTCGCCCTCGGTTCCCGCGGGGGCAGCGGCCTCCAGCGACGCACGCTTGGCGGCGTAGCCACCGACCTCCTTCGAAACTCCTCCCTGCCGCTGCTCCTCACCGGCACCAACGCCGGCGAGCCCCACACTGGCGGCCCTATGCTCTGGCTCACCGATGAACCGGTGGGCGGAGCAGCCCTCGCCCGTTCGCTCCACGGCGTCCTCGCGGGTGGGGCCGCCAGCATCGTCGTCGTCCATCTCCAGCCGCTCGACCTCCCGGCGCCCCTCGCCGAACTCCGGTTCACTGGCCGGATCGATGCACTCCGCCGTCTCGCCCCCCGCGATGCCACCATCGAGGGGCGGTTCGAACACGTCGGCGACCGGGCCCGTGTGCTCCCCCGCGTGCTGGAACTGGCCACCGAACTCGGCGCCAGCTGCTTCGCGCTCGCCACCTCCGGCCACCGCCTATCGCACCGGCTCTGGGGCGCCAGCACGGCCCTCCGCCTCCTGGAGGAGTCGCCCATCCCGCTGGTCGTCGTCTCGCGCCGCTGAGTGTGAAGTAGCTCTCATAAGAGCTAGTCATGCGCTTCGCACCGTGGGTAGAATCCGGCCCTCTCGGACGGAGGGACGCTGCGACATGTTGAGGCTCTGGACTCTGTCGAAGGCGGGGGCCGCCTTCCTGGTAACCGCATTTATTGGTCTGACGATTTCGTACGATTCGGTGCCGGCGCAACATGGAACGCCGTCGACCTGGACTCAAAAGGGCTACAGTGTGGTGTTCACGCCGCAGTTGGCGTCCGATGCTGGCCCACCCGAGCCCGGCTGCTTCGCCACCGTCGAACAATGGCTGGACGCCATGGGCGAGTGGGAAATCCAGGAGAATCAGCGCCTTTTCCGCGAAGAAGTTCAGGTCGCGACGGGGTACGTTGAGGTTGTGAACCCCTGCCCGTTCGACATTGCCCCGCCACCGCTCGCCGCCGATGTCACCATCGATGGCGAGAGCTACGACGCTATCCTGCGCGGCATCCCGAGCCTCATCAAACCCGGTGGCCGCATCTTCTATTTCGTGAACGTCCCGCACGATGGCCCGGCCGAGACTGTCACCATCTCGGACTTCCTCGCGCTCCAATCCTGGGATGACCTGCGGGAGGCCGCCCGCCTGCTAACCGCCGATCGGAACGGAAACAACGCCACTTCCCCCGAGTTCGATGCAACGCAACTCGCATCGACACCTCAAATGACATGGCGACTGGAGCAGCAAGGTAACCCGCTCGTCGCACCGGCCCAGTTCTGGATGGTCGGCAGCTGCATCGATGGCCGCGCCAGCTTCGGGAAGTTCAATCCCACCCTCTTCGATGTGAACGCGAACGGCACAACGAACGTGCCCGGCGAAGGTACGTTCGCCGGTTGCGAGCCGCACGCGAAGACGGCCCTTGGCCTGGCGATCGACACGACCTATGTGGCCAACGCCGCTGGCGCCCCGCAAAACACAATGGTGCTCGGCAACCTCAAACTCGAACAGGACACCGAGTCCACCATGCGGTTGACCGGCACCATCAGCAACACAAACACCGTGCCCGGCGCTCCAGGCCAGATGCACTTCGAACTCCTTCCCGCGGGCGATGGCGAGCCGCTCGCGTTCTCAATCGCGAACTCCGAAACCGTGTTCCCGGGATATAGCGCCATTGTCACGATCGGCAGTATCCCGGGCGTGGTTCCGGACTTCTTGCAGATCGTTGGCAGCGTCACCGGAAGCACGTCTCGTCCGGATGACACCGTCATTGCGTGGAGCTTTCCGCCCACCATCATCCTCAAGGACGATGAAGTAGAGTTTGCGGGCGTTTTCGTCGGGCGGGACGGAAACCTGGAACCGATACGGCATCGCAGGGCCTTCCTCTCCGACGGCGGCGCCACCTGGCTGGGAGCAGAGACGTTCACCCCTCTGGACGGAGTGAACCAGTTCTTCTGGCAGCAAACCCTCTCCTTGGACGATGCTGGGGCCCCGAACACGCCGGTGTTCGTGGAATCCGTCCTCACGAACAGATGGCAGCTCCTCGAGTCCTTCGCGCCCGCTCCGCCGTAACTCACCCTTTCGCCCGATTCCCCTCTCCCCTCCATCCGGCACAATACCCGGATGATCATCGCCGACCTGGCAGGCGTCTCCCGCGTCTTCGGCGGGCGAACCATCTTCCGAAACGTCTCCTGGTCCCTCCAGGACGGCGAGAAGATCGGTCTCGTCGGCCCCAGCGGGTGGGGCAAATCCACCCTCATGCAGATCCTCGCCGGTCTTGAGCCGCCCGATGCCGGCACCGTCACCTTCCGCCGTGGCGCCCGCACTGCCTACCTCCCGCAGGAGTTCGCCGGTACTCCCGGCCGCTCTGCCTTCGATGAGCTGCTTTCCGCCAGCGGCGACCTCGCCCGCCTCGAACACGAATTGAACGATGCCGAAGCCCGCATGGCCGACCCCGCCGTGCTGGAAAACGCCGACGAGTTCGACCGGGTGATGCACCTGCACGCCGACCTGCTCGAGCAGTACGAAAAGGCCGGCGGCGGCGCCATCCGCAACCGCGCCGAAGCCCTCCTCCGTTCCCTCGGGTTCGATGAAGACGCGTGGGAGCGCCCCATGGAGCTGCTCTCCGGTGGCCAGCGCAAGCTCGTCGGCATCGCCCGCTGCATGCTCAGCGAGCCCGACCTGCTCCTCCTCGATGAACCTGACAACCACCTGGACCTCGAACGTAAGGCCCTGCTCGAACGCGTCATCCGCGACTTCCCCGGCTGCGTCGTTGTCATCTCTCACGACCGCTACCTGTTGGATGAGACGGTCAACGTCATCGTCGAACTCGATTGGTCGCGCGAAAACGGCATCGTCCTGAAGCGCTGGGAGGGCAACTACTCCTCCTACCAGACGCAGAAGGAACTTGCGCTGCTCCGCCAGCAGCAGCAGTTCCAGGCCCAGCAAAAGGAGATCGAACGCCTCGAAGCGGCTATCGCGCGCTTCAAGCTCTGGGCGTCCATCGTCATCGATGAGCGCCACATCAAGCAGGCGCGCAACAAGCAGCGCCAGATCGATTCGATGGACAAAGTCGAACGGCCCGTGCTCGAACGCCGCAAAATGCACCTCGCCTTCCGCCCGGCCAACCGCGGCGGCGCCAAGACGGTCGAGCTGCGCGGGCTCGAAAAGTCGTTCGGCGAAAAGGTCATCCTCATCGATGGCAACGCCACCGTCATGAACGGCGAGCGCATCGGCATCGTCGGCCCGAACGGCGGCGGCAAGAGCGTGCTGCTCAAGCTCATCCTCGGCCAGCACGCTCCCGATGCCGGCGAAGTCTGGATCGGCCCCAGCGTGAAGACCGGCTACTACTCCCAGGAACACGAAACGCTGAACTTCAACCAGACGCCCATCGAGGCCATCCGCGAAGTGAAGGCGATGTACGAAGGCGAAGCCGTCGCGCAGCTCCAGCGCTTCCTCCTGCCCTACGACGCCACCACGCAGAAAATCAGCACCCTCAGCGGCGGCGAAAAGAGCCGCGTCCAGCTCGCCCGGCTCATGCAGCTCGGCGCCAACTGCCTCGTCCTGGACGAACCGACGAACAATCTCGATATCGCGGCCGCCGAAGTCCTCGAAGACGCCCTCGAGAAGTTCCCCGGCACCGTCATCGTCGTCTCCCACGACCGCTACCTGCTGGACCGCCTGGCCGACCGCATCTTCGAAGTTCGCGATGGCGAACTGCGCGTCTTCGAAGGCGGCTACAGCTACTACGCCGAACGGAAGGCCGGCCACCGGCCCGATGCAGCACCCCCGCCAGAATCACCAGAACCGCTCGCCGCGGCGACGAAGGGCTCCCCGCGCAAGCCCGGCGGCGGCCGCCTCCTGCGCTGAGGAGTTGAGCAGGCTGCCTTCCTAAGGACCGAAAATCGAAAATCGGCAATCGCAAATCGCCTCACCCCTCCCAGGCCAACTCCACGTCCCCGAACACCATCACGTCCCCCGGCTGG
>CALFYR010000701.1 GCA_937954195.1 uncultured Dehalococcoidia bacterium | reverse complement strand
GGGAAAAGGTCGCCGAGCAGGCGCTCGAAGGCCCTCGCCGTAAACGCCGCGCCGCAAGCGCTTGAATTGCATCCCACCCTGCCGCACTGTCTCGGCATGCCGGCGCTCGTCTTCGATTCCGCGGCTCTGGCGAACGCCATGGACCTCCGCCGCCGCGCCCTGGGCCGCACGTGGGCCCACGTCTCCTCCGAAACGCATGTAGCCGCCAGCACCATCCGTCGCGGCGGCGATATGGAAGTCGACGGTGTCGTGTGGTTGCTCCAGTGGCTCGGCCTTCCGTTCGAAGCCCTGGTGCGAGACGTCGACGAGCCAACGATCGCGATAGCAACCGAACAGCTGGCGCCCGACGACGGCCACCCGCCGGGCGCCCCACGCTGGCCCGCCTACCACCGGTTCGACACCGCAGCCTTGTATGTCGCGCTCGATCAGAGGCGCACGTACGAAGGACTCGACTGGCAGCAGGTTGCAAACGCCATCGGCTCATCCCAAATCGCAACGGCAACCCTGAAGGCACTCCAGCAAGGCGGGCGCACAACGGTCGCGCGACTGGTTCCCATCCTCGACTGGCTCGGCGAACCAGCGGCTAACAAATCGACAATCGGCAATCGACAATCGACAATCGGCCCGTGAATCTGCTGCTCGTCAACGGCCCGAACCTGAACCTCCTCGGCGAGCGCAAGCCGGAGGTTTACGGAACGACCACCCTTCTCGACATCGAAGCCGATGTGGCGGCCGCCGCCGGTGCGCGCGGCGCGGCCGTGATTTGCTTTCAGAGCAACCACGAAGGCGCGATCATCGATTTCCTCCACGAGCACCGCAAACTCGCCGATGGCGTCGTCATCAATGCCGGTGCCTACACGCACACGTCGGTCGCCCTCCGAGATGCTATCGAGGCGATCCAGATTCCCGTGGTCGAAGTCCATATCTCCAACACGCACGCCCGCGAAGGCTTCCGGCATCGGTCGCTCATCTCGCCGGTTTGCCTTGGCCAGGTCACCGGGCTTGCCCGGGCGGGATACACTGTTGCGACAAACCTGCTTCTTGATCACCTCGAAGCAGATGCTGCCGCCCAATCATGAATACCCGAATCCAACGCGTCCGCGAAGAGCTTCAGGAGCGCAACCTCGATGCCCTCCTCGTCTCCGCGCCCGGCGAAGAACACCTCGGTTGGGATACCCGCTACTACCTCACGGGCTTCACGGGCTCCGCGGGGATGACGCTGATCACCCGCGACCGCGCCGTCCTCGCCGCTGATTTCCGCTACACCGAACAGGCCGAGCGGGAGGCGGTGCCGCGCGGCTTCGAGGTCTTCCATGCGCTCGGCGCGCGCAAAGAGTGGTTCCCGAAGTTCGTCGGCGAATACGCCCTTGCCGGCAAGAAGGTCGGCATCGCCACCGCCGAGCTCACGTACGGCGGCTTCCTCGCCATCCAGGGCTACCTGGACGACATCCCCGCCACCGACCGGCCGGTATTCGAACCCGCGAAAGGCATCGTCGAAACGCTCCGTCGCCGAAAGGACCGGGAAGAACTCGAACTCCTCCAGCGGGCCATTGCCATCTCGGACCGTGCCTTCGAACGCACGCAGGATACCGTCGCACCCGACATGACGGAGCTACGGGCCGCCGAGATGTATGCGCGTTATGTACGAGAAGAAGGTGGCGATGACGTCTCCTTCCCCTCGATCGTCGCCGCCGGTCCATGGGGTGCCATGCCCCACGCCCAACCACGAGACGAACCCCTGGGGACGGGCCAGCCCATCGTGTTCGATCTCGGCGCCAAGTTCCGCGGCTACTGCAGCGACCTCACCCGCACCATCGTCCTCGGCCAACCGGACGAAAAGTTCCGCGAGATTTACGAGATCGTGTTTGAGGCACAGCAGGCCGCGATCGAACGTATCGAACCGGGGATGAAAGCCGCAGACGCGCACAAGCTCGCCCAGGATGTCATCGATGCCGCGGGCTACGGCGAGCGGTTCGGCCACGGCCTCGGCCATGGCGTCGGCCTCGCCGTCCACGAAGACCCCTACCTCGGTCTCACCTCCGAAGATGTCTTGGAAGAAGGAATGGTGTTTACCATTGAGCCCGGCATCTACCTGCCCGGCTGGGGTGGCATCCGCATCGAGGATATCGTCGTCCTCGAAAACGCACGCCCACGAGTCCTCAGCAACGCCCGAAAACTCACTCCTACAGGAGCGTGACCCCGTGATCTCAACTGGCGAACTCAAGAAGGGAGCCACCATCGAACTCGATGGAAAGCTCTACTCCATCATGGATTACTCCCACATCAAGATGGGCCGCGGCTCGGCCCAGGTCCGCATCAAGTTCCGCGATGTGCGCAGCGGCGCCATCATCGAGCAAACCTTCCAGGCGGGCACCAAGTTCAACCGCGCCCGCGTCGAACGCCGCGAGATGCAATACCTCTACAGCGACGACGACTTCTACTACTTCATGAACACGGAATCCTTCGAGCAGATCCCGGTCGGCATCGACAAGGTCGGCGATGCGAACCGCTACCTCAAAGAGAACGACACGTGCGAAGTCGTCCTCTTCGGCGACGAAGTCATCGGCATCGAACTCCCCATCACCGTCGAACTCTCGGTCACGCAGACCGACCCCGGCTTCAAGGGCGACACCGCCACCGGCGGCACCAAGCCCGCCACGCTCGAAACCGGCCTCGTCGTCCAGGTCCCGCTCTTCATCGAAGAAGGCACTCTCATCCGCGTGAACACGGATTCGGGCTCCTACATCGAGCGGGTTCAATAGTTCGGAGACTGCGGTGAGACTCAACGTTGAACTTGACGAGGAACTCATTGCAGAGGCGGAACATCTGACCGGCCTTCGTGGTGCCTCCCTGATCGAAGCCGCGCTGCGCACGCTCATTTCCAGCGAATCCGCCAGGCGGCTGGCATTGCTCGGTGGGACGATGCCCGACGTGTTTGCGCCGCCACGGCGACGCTTTCCACCCGACGCACCGTGAATCGTGAATTGAACGCTATCTCCGTCTCCGCCGTCGTCTCCTTCCTCCGCGAAATCCTCGAGGCCAACGAGTTCTTCTCCGACCTCTGGATCCAGGGAGAAGTCTCCAACTACAGCCGCTCCCAGGTCGGACATCGCTACTTTTCCTTGCGCGACCCCAACGCCGCCCTCCGGACCGTGATGTTCCGCGAGAAGATGCCCGGCTTTCAGCTTAAGGATGGCGAACGCGTCCTTGCCCACGGCTACATCTCCGTCTACCCGGAGCGCGGCGAACTCCAGTTCCGCTGCGATTTCGTCCGCCCGGAAGGCGTCGGCATCATGGCTGCCCGCTTCGAACAGCTTCGCCTCAAGCTCGAAGAAGAGGGCCTCTTCGATGTCGCCCGGAAGCGCCCCCTTCCACAGTATCCGCGCCGCATCGGCCTCGTAACTTCGCCCACCGGCGCCGCGCTCCAGGACATCACGAATGTGCTGACCCGGCGCTGGCCGCTCTCAACAGTCCTGCTCGCACCGGCCCTCGTCCAGGGCGAGCACGCCGCAGGCCAGGTCGCGGCCGCCCTGCGCCGCCTCGCCAAAGAACCCGACCTCGACCTGTGTATCGTCGCCCGCGGCGGTGGCGCCTCCGAAGACCTCTCCG
>CALFYR010000700.1 GCA_937954195.1 uncultured Dehalococcoidia bacterium | reverse complement strand
GCGCTCTTGAGAGATGGGGCATTCTGTCGCGCCTCGGGCCAGCCCGCCACCCCGCCCTACTGCGGGTCCCGCCACATGAGCCACAACGGTGGTCCACCGCCGGGCACCTCGAACACCTCGGTCACCCGGAAGCCGTTGCGTTCGTACAGCGGTACGTTCTTCTCCTTCGAACTCTCAAGGTAGGCGGGAGTGCCATCGCGGTCGCACATCTCAAGCACCGGTCGCATGAGCGCGGTACCGACGCCCTGCCCCTGCCGGTCTGGCTCGACACCGAGCACCGCGAGATACCAGTGCGGCTCGTGCGGATGCTTTTTCTCGATGGCGGCGAACGCGCGGCTAACCCTCGGTATCCGCCGGACCGTCAGTGCGCGGACCATGCCCGGTAGCAACCGCATTTGCTGGCTGAGGCCAACGCCGCTCTTCCCCGGCGGCGTCCAGTACGCGGCGCCCGGTATTCCTTCGGCCGTGTACACCTCGTTGTGGACCGACGAGATGCGATACGCCATCTCCATCATGTCGTACACGCGGCCCGCCCGGCGCTTGTCCTGGGCCACGCACCAGTTCACGAATGGGTCGTCGTCGAACGCCCGAGCGATCACCGACTTCACCTGCGCCGCCTCGGATGCGCGTGCGCGCCGAACTTTCTGCTCGTTGCCGGCGGCTCCTCGATCCTCCGTTTGTGTCTGTGTCACCTTGCTCCCCCTTGCCGAAAAGGGTACTCCACCGGGGCAAGCCGATGGCTCCATAAGACCACTATCTGTCGAACGGATACGATACGCGCATGCCTTCGACACCCACCTTCAACCCTCCGACGCGCATCCTGATGGGCCCGGGCCCCAGCGGGGCCCACCCACGCGTCCTCAAAGCGATGACCGCACCCATCCTCGGCCATCTGGATCCCGAGTTCCTGCGGATCATGGACGACTGCAACCAGATGCTCCGCGATGTGATGGGCACCGAAAACCGCATCACCCTCGCCACGCCCGGCACCGGGACGAGCGGCATGGAAGCTGCTGTGATGAACCTGGTCGAACCCGGCGACAAGGTGGTCGTTGGCATCTGCGGCTATTTCGGGGAACGGATCGCGGTCATGGCCGAGCGCGCCGGCGGCGAAGTGACTCGCGTGCAGGCGCCGTGGGGGTCGCCAACCGACCTCGCCGGCGTCGAAGCCGCGGTCAAAGCTGCGGGGAACGTCAAACTCGTGGCGCTGGTGCATGCCGAGACCTCGACAGGCGCCCAGACCCCGGTCGAACCATTCGCCAGGGTTGCGAAGGAGGCCGGGGCCCTCCTCCTCGTCGATTGCGTCACGTCTCTCGGTGGTGTGCCGGTGACCGTGGATGCCTGGGGCGCCGACGCTGTCTATTCCGGTACCCAGAAGTGCCTGAGCGCCCCTCCCGGCATGGCGCCTCTGACGATGTCGCCGGCAGCCTGGGACGCAATTAAGGCGCGGGAGGTGCCTTGCAACAGCTGGTACCTCGACCTCAGCCTGCTCGAAGCCTACTGGGACGAGCGCCGCGCCTATCACCACACCGCGCCAATCTCGATGGTGTATGCGCTGCACGAAGCGCTCGCTCTTGTCCTGGATGAAGGCATGGAGAACCGGTGGGCCCGCCACGAAAAGAACGGGCGCGCCCTGCAGGCCGGCCTCGAAGCCATGGGCCTCGTGCTTCACGCCGATGAGGGCTACCGCCTGCCGGTCCTCACCACGGTCCGTATCCCGGAGGGCGTCAACGACGGCGAGGTCCGCGGCGCGCTGCTGAAGCGGAACAGCATCGAGATCGGTGGCGGCCTCGGTGACTTGCGCGCGAAGGTCTGGCGCATCGGGCTCATGGGCGAATCTTCGAACCCCGGGAACGTGCTCCTTGTCCTCAACTCGCTGGGCAAGATCCTGCGCGAGCAGGGTTTCAAAGCCGATATTCGCGCCGCCGTCGAGACCGCATCGGCCCGGTTGGCCTAGGTTCATCGGAGGCGTTGGGTGCTGAAGCTCCACTGGTTCTTGCCCACCAGCGGCGATAGCCGGACGGTCATCCCTCTTGGCGAGGACGGCCACCAGCGTCCGCCCACGCTCGATTACATCGCGCAGGTGGCTCAGGCAGCTGATGTGCTCGGCTTCGATGGCGCCCTTACCCCCACGGGTACCTCCTGCGAAGACTCGTGGATCATGTGCGCGGCGCTCATCCCGCTGACGCGCAACCTGAAGTTCCTCGTGGCGTTCCGGCCGGGCATCGTCTCGCCCACACTCGCCGCCCAGCAGGCGGCAACGTTCCAGCGGATCTCGAACGGCCGCCTGCTCCTCAACATCGTCACGGGTGGGAACGACTCCGAGCAGCGCAGCTACGGCGACTGGCTCAGCCACGACGAGCGATACGAGCGCTGCGCCGAGTTCATCCAGGTAATGCGCGGCGTCTGGACGGGCACAGGGTTCACCTTCGAGGGCAAGCACTACCGTGTGGAAGATGCGACCGCGACCGAGCCGCCGGAGCCTACGCCGCCGCTCTACTTCGGTGGCTCGTCGCCCGCAGCTGAAGAGGTTGCGGCGAAGCACCTGGATGTCGCTCTGAACTGGGGTGAACCGCCCTCCATGGTGAGGGAACGCCTCGATCGGCTTCGCCAGAAGGCCGCCGACCAGGGCCGCGAACTCCGGTTCGGCATTCGCCTTCACGTCATAACGCGCGACCGCGCACAGGATGCATGGGCAGAAACCGAGCGCTTCCTCGAGCAACTCGACGACGACACGGTCGCCGAAGTTCAGGGCACGCTCTCGTTGAGCGCAGCTGTTGGGCAGCAACGCATGCTGTCACTGCACGGTGGCTCGCGAGACAAGCTGGTGGTCGCACCCAACCTCTGGGCCGGCATCGGCCTCGTCCGTGGCGGTGCCGGCACCGCCCTCGTCGGCAGCCACGAAGAGGTTGCCGACCGCATCCAGGAGTACCACGAACTCGGCTTCGACGAGTTCATCCTCTCCGGTCACCCGCACCTTGAAGAGGCCTACTGGTTCGGAGAGGGCGTGATGCCCATTCTGCGCAAACGCGGCCTCATTCCAGAGCTTGAGGGCGCGGGCGCGAGGAAGGTGGGACAGCACGCCTTCCTGGCGTTGTACGCCACGAAGCCGAAGGTGTGAGGCGGCCACCATCCGATGGTTCATGGGGAACCGCGCACGGAGTAAGCGGACGGTGATGTACTTCCTCCGTCCCCCAAGTCGGAACAGAATGTCGCGTGACCACGAACGAGCCGCTCGCGTACTTCTTGACCTGGCGTACCTATGGGACCTGGCTTCCGGGCGACAAACGCGGTTGGGTGACCGACCAAACGAATGTGTTCGGCCAACCGATGCACCGTGCCGATCATCGCCGCATGGCTGAGGCCGAGGGTCTGCTGGATGGACCCCCGGTGGTGTTGGATGACTCCCAGCGCCGCGTCGTTGATGCAGCCATCCGGCAAGCGTGCTCGGCCCGAGGTTGGAAGATGGGTGCGCTCAATGTTCGGACGAATCATGTGCATGTGGTTGTCGGATCCAGCGACAGCCTGCCGTCCCGGGTCATGACCTATTTGAAGGCTCGGAGCACGAAGGCTTTGGCGGATGCCGGGCACCCCACGCCCAGGCCCTGGGCCCGGGCAGGCAGCCACAGAATCGTGTGGAACGAAACAGCACTTGCGGCTGTGGTGAACTACGTGTTGAACCGTCAATAGACCTGTGGCGATCGCTACCGCGAACTGTGTGCAGGGTTCACCGTCCGCTTACTGCGTGCGCGGTTCCCCCAAAGGAACGGTAAGCCTCACCCGCTGGCTGGCCGCCCCACACCCAGGTAGCGCACACCCGCTGCTTCCACCGCCGTCCGGTCCAGCGCGTTGCGGGCATCGACCACCAGTGGGGCGATCGTGTTCCAGTTGAGGCCCGCGTACTTCTTGTGGTTCGCGTGGACCACGGCCACATCGAACCCGGCAAGCGTCTCACCCGCCGGCTCGAAGCCAAGCTCGCGCACGCCTTCTTCGCTCAGCAGCGCGTCGTGCCCTCGAACGATAGCCCCACGAGCCTCGAACTCCCGCAGCAGGTCGACCGCGTTCGTATGGAACGTGACGGCCACGTCCGGGCGGAAGGTGAGGCCCATGATGAGCACCCGCTTGCCCTGCAGCC
The DNA here is from genome assembly GCA_937954195.1 of uncultured Dehalococcoidia bacterium. Lineage (GTDB taxonomy): Bacteria > Chloroflexota > Dehalococcoidia > Tepidiformales > Tepidiformaceae > Amarobacter. The sequence goes on along the minus strand of CALFYR010000700.1, from coordinate 725 downwards.
CGCCGATGAGTGCCGCTACGCGGTCCACAACATAGCCCGGCATGGCGTCGTTCACGCGGCGGCCAAGCGCGGAAAGCGCGCTAGGGCCTTCGCCCTGCATCAGGAAGCGCGGATACACCGGGATGCAGTGGCCGCCCACACCGGTCCCAGGCACGTGGATGTGCGAGTACGGCTGCGTGTTCGCGGCGCGGATCACCTCGCTCACGTCGATGCCGTGCACGTCGGAGATCATGGCGAGTTCGTTCGCGAGCGCGATGTTGAGGTCGCGATAGGCGCCTTCCGCGAGCTTGCTCAGCTCGGCCGCTTCCGCGCTCGCGAGTTGGATGACGTCGCCACCGAACGTTTCGCGGTAGAAGGCCGCCGCCTTCGTGCCAGCCTGCGGATCTACCCCGCCGACCACCTTCGGGTACTTCGTCAGGTCTTCGATCACTCGCCCCATGAGTAACCGTTCGGGGCTAAAGGCAACGTGGAAGTCCTCGCCGAGCTTCTTGCCATGCGCTTCGAGCCGTGGCGCGAGCACCCGCCGGGTCGTCCCCACGGGAAGCGTCGTATCGAAGATGCAGATCGTGCCCTTCTGGAGGCCCTTCGCGACTTCGTCGCAGGCGGCCATCAGGTATTGCAGGTCAGCGCGGCTCTCTTCATCGACATCAACGCGTACCGCGAAGAGTACGACCTGGCTTTTCGCCACCGCCTCGGCCGTGTTCGTCGTCGCCTGGAAGTGTCCG
>CALFYR010000699.1 GCA_937954195.1 uncultured Dehalococcoidia bacterium | reverse complement strand
TTATGATCACTCTCTATCTAGAGAAGATCTGTCTCGCTCTCTTGGGGTCTGTACAGTCTAGCAGCAGGTTGCGGGAAATCCAAAATCCAAAATCCCCAATCCAAAATCGAGAATCCCTCCTCTCCAGTCACGACGCCCCCGGGATAAAGAAGCCCCCGGGGGCGTCGTGGCGTCTGAGGAGTTAGCCGCCGCCCTCTCCGCCTTCGACCCGGTAGTACGCCTCGTACGTCAGTACGCCCGAACGATGCAGGTGCACCCGCACGAGGTCGCGCAGCACGCTCGCCTTCAACCGGATCAGTTCGATGTCCACGTCATCAAACGCCGCCTCGTTCTCTGCCTCACGCGCCAGGTCTTGGGCGTGACGAATCATGTCGGTGTGTTCATCGATCAGATGCTCAGATTCCGGGATCAGCGCCGGCTTCGCTCCCGTGGCCGCCGCCAGGATCCCGTCCTGCTCCTCGGATTCCCGGCAGTGTTCGATGAGCACGTCGTGAAGGTCCTCGGCCGTCTGCTGGACTTCATCGATCCACGCGCGATCATCCATACCCCGAGCCGATTCGATCAGCCGGTCCAACAGGGCCTGCGCATCGGCCAGGGCGTCGTAGGCGCGGTCTGCCACTTGGTGTGCTGCCATGGTCGTGTCTCCGCCTTTCATCCGGGCGTTCTGTGTCACCTTACTACCGATCGGGAAGGCCCCGCAGCCCCTATCCCCTGCGCACCACCCCGCTGACGCGTTCCGCCTTCACCCGTACCACCACCCTTCCCGCCGAGCGAAGCCCCGCCACGTAGCCCTCCGGGGGCTCCCAATTCGGGTCTTGCCGCATCGCCCGGTTAATCAGCACGTGCCCCGGGACGATGTCCTCGTCCACCACGCTCGCCGTACCCTCCACGGTCACGAACCGATGCGGCGCGCCCTCATCGAGCGCCGTCACCGCGATGCGCGGGTCGCGCTTCAGCGTCTTCGCCTTCACGCGGTCCTTCGTGGTGCTGAAGATGATCTCGTCGCCATCAACCGCGTAGAAGATCACCGAATTCGATGGCGTCCCGTCCTTCCGGAGCGTGGTGACGACAGCCCACCGCAACTCGCGGACGAGTGCATCCTGGTCAGCGTTTCCGATCATGCGTTGCCTCCCTGTGATTCAGATGGTGGCCAGGAACTCCCCGACCAGCGTGTTGAAGAACTCCGCCCGTTCGAAGTACACCGAATGGCCGGCGCGCGGCACCGGGACGAACGCGCCATCAGGCACGTGCTCCGCGAGCAGCCGCACGGCATCCGGCGGGATCACGATGTCCTCCTCGCCGGCGAGGCACAGCACCGGCATCTGGAGCACGGCCAGCGCCTCGGTCGGCGTGTTCCGTAGCGCGCCGAGCTGCGACCGCAGCGCGTCCTTGTCCAGCGTGCTCGCGAGGTTGTTGATCTGCCAGTACAGGTGGTGCAGCGCCGGCTGCTCGTCGGCCATGCGCTGGCCCGCGGCGGGGTGAATGCCGCGTTCGAACAGCGCCTGCTCACGGCCACGCGGCGTTGCCCGGTAAACCGCCTCGATCTCCGGCGACATATACGTGCCGTGCGTATCGCACATCACCAGCGCCTTCACGCGTTCCGGGTGCGCCATCGCGTAGTCGAGGCAGGTCCACCCACCCATCGACTGTGCCACCAGCCGAACGTCGGCGAGCCCGAGCTCGTCGATCAGCGCCGCGAGGTCCTCCGCGAACGCCGCCGCGCCGGGTTCGGGGCCAGCCTGCGTCGAAGGCGCGAACCCCCGGTGGGCGAACGTCACGCAACGATACGTTTTGGCGAAGTGCGGCACCTGCTGCCACCAGGACATATGGTTCCCGCCGAGACCGTGCGCGAACACCACCGCCGGCCCACTTTCGGGCCCGTGGACCTCGTAGTACATCCGGGCGTCCGGGCGTTCAAGCCACGACATCACGCGTGCTCACCTGGCTTTCCAGACTGGCTGACGCTTCTCGCGTGCGGCCGACATGCCTTCGCGCGCGTCCTCTGTCGCACCCGCAACCTTGCGCATCGTCTCACCGAAGCGGATGGCCTCCACCCACGGCATCTGCTGGCCGCGCCAGGCGACTTCCTTGGTTGCGCGCACGGCGAGTGGCGCGCTCTTGCAAATCCGGTCCGCGAGCGCCCGCGCCTCATCCATCAACGTGTCGTGCGGCACGACCTTTCCGACGAGCCCCATCTCCTTCGCGCGCTGCGCGTCCACGCGCTCGCCAATGAGCAGGAGTTCCATGGCGTTCTGCCAGCCCACCTTCTGCGGCATCCGGATCGACCCCTGGATGGTCGGCACCCCGATCCGGACCTCCGGGAAGCCGAACTCGGCCCGATCGCTCGCTATCACGAAGTCGCAGGCGGCCACGAGCGTGCACGCGAAGCCGAGGGCGTAACCGTTCACCGCAGCAATCGTCGGCTTCCAGATTTCGATGCCGTTCTCGAGCGATGTCAGGCTCGGCGTTTCCCAGTGACTGTTACCTCGCGGCTGAGCCCCACCCCGCAGGTCGGCCCCGGCGCTAAACGCTCTCCCGGCGCCGGTCACGATGGCTACCCACGCCTCCTCGTCGTCGCGGAAGGTGGCCCAGGCGGCGTCGAGATCTTCGCGCAACTCCTGGTTGATCGCATTCAACGCTTCGGGGCGGTTGTAGGTAATCGTCGCGATGCGCCCATCGCGTTCGTAGAGCACGGTCCCGGCCATAGGTTCGAATCCTCCGCTGGTGGTGGGAGCGGAGTCTACACCGGGCATGATTGACCCGGCTCGTCGCCCTCGATGATCATCCCGAGATGAAGGTTCGGGATATCATCCGGCTCATCGAAGAGGATGGTTGGTACCTGCTGACACTCGTGGAAGCCACCGTCAGTTCAAACATCCAACCAAGAAGGGCCGCGTTACCGTGCCCGGTAGGCTCGGAAAGGATCTGGCTCCCGGTACACTTGGAAGCATCTACAAACAGGCAGGACTGAGCAGGGAGGGTCGCTGATGCGCTACGCCATTGTCATCGAACGGGCCGCCGGTAACTTCTCGGCATACGTGCCGGACCTTCCAGGGTGCGTCGCGGTCGGTGACAGCGTGGAGGAGGTGGAGAAGGAGATCGCCGACGCCATCAAATTCCATATCGCCGGCCTTCGCGCGGATGGGGAGGCAATTCCTGAACCAACAACCGTCGTGGAATACGTTCTCGCAAGTTGAAGCCGTTCCCACGCAACGAAAAAGGAGGGGCCAGATGGCCCCTCCTTCAGTGTCCGCCCCACACCCCTGCTAGACGTACAGGGTGAATCCATTCACCGGCAGGTAGCCGGTATCGCCGGAACCACCGTCGCCGCCATCGCCGGCCCCTTCGCCGCCCGCGCCGCCGTTGATGTCGACGTCGATACCGCCGCCGCCCTCGCCGTCATTGGCGCTCGAACCCGCCCACGGCTGCCAGAACACGAGCGCGCCAATCAGCACGATCGCGAGGACGAAGAACATCATGACCATCATCATGTTCGCGGCGAACCAGCTCTCGCCTCCGTCGCTGTGGTGGTGAACAGTCATCGTTAAGACTCCAATCTGCACTTGCATTGTTTGCGCCGGCTGCGGCCAGCGCTCTGCAGGCAGAATGCAGGGAGATGCATCGCATGCGGCTTAACTGCGCGTCTTTACGCGTTGCGATGCCATTGCTTTCTGAAGGAGCCGAATCTAGACCGCCCGCCCGCGAAGCTCCTCGCTCGCCTTCGGCTTTGCCGTCAGCACGTCCAGGAACACCTGCCAGTACCGGCTGAGCAGATACTGCGCGACCAGCGCCGCGGCCACGGCCGAAAGCACAATGACCCAGTCGCCGGTCTTCACCTCGGTGAAATCGAAGAACGCGCGCAGTTCAGGTGTGTAGATAGTCACCAGGAACCCCGCGACAAGGAGCGCGCCGAGGAGTGTCGTCAGGACCGGCCGCGTCAGACTCCGCCACGAAGCCCCCTGAAACCCCAGCACTTCGACCATGAAAAAGAGACCCGTAATGCCCATCGTGAGCGAAACCAGGGTTCGCGCTTCTTCGATGCTTCGGTTTAGCAGCCCCTCGGTCAGCAGGTGCACGATGATCGCCGAGGCGGCAAGGGCCAGCGAAGCCGGCAGTGCCCACTTCAGCACGTTCCGCGTGAAATCCCGTCCCGCATCAGGCGGCGGTATCGAAATCGAGATGAACACGGCCGGTATCCCCAGCGTCAGCAGCGCGGTGAGCGAACCGTGGCGGGGCAGGAACGGAAAATCCAGGCCCAGCATGTTCGTCGCTACGATGATGAGGTAGGCGTACAGGCTCTTCGCGATGAACAGCTTGCTCAGCCGGGCAGCGTTGCCCAGCACCGCCGTCGCTTCCTTCGCCCCACGTATCAATGCCTCGAACGAGTCGTTCAGCAGGACGATGCCGGCGACCGCCCGCGTGGTCCCCGTGCCGCTCTCCATCGAAACGGCCACGTCCGCCGCGCGCAGTGCCTGCACGTCGTTCGCGCCGTCGCCGCACATGGCGACGAAGTGCCCGTTTTCGCGTAGCGCCGTGACGATGCGCGCCTTCAGCGCCGGTGAGACCCGCCCGAAGACGCTGTTCGCTTCGCATGCCGCATTGAAGGCTTCGCCCTCGAGGTGCTCGATCTCCGCGCCCGCGACCACGCCGCCCTTCAGGTTGATGCCCAGCTGCGCGAGCAGCGCCTTCACCGTCCCCGGGTTGTCGCCGCTGATGAGCTTCGGTTCGATGCCCAGCCGTTCCATCATCGTGAACGCGGACCGCACCTCGGGCCGAAGCTGGTCGCCCAGCGTGAGCAGCGCCAGCGGACGAAGACCGCCGATCGCTACACCGGGTTCGGGCAGCGAGTCCGCCTCCGCGAACAAGACGCCGCGGAGACCCTGCGTCGCCGCCTGGTCGTATGTCCACCGCAGTTCTTCGCCGCCTTCGCACAGTGGCAGCACCGTTTCCGGCGCCCCGAGGACGAAGTGGCGCTTCTCCCCGTTCAGTTCCAGCGTTGCCGCGCTCCACCGCCGCTCCGAATTGAACGGCACGCTCCCGGTTTCCGCCGCCCCGTTCG
>CALFYR010000698.1 GCA_937954195.1 uncultured Dehalococcoidia bacterium | reverse complement strand
GCCTGCGCCAGCGCGATGCCGATGGACTCAAGCGTGCTGTTCCAGATCTCCTCCGGGTCGTGTTCGACCCAGCCCGGTTGCGGGAAATATTGTGTGAACTCCTGTTGCCCCAGGCCCACGATGGCGCCGTGCTCATCGACGATGAGCGCGCGCGAACTCGTAGTCCCCTGGTCGATAGCGAGGACGTAGGGCGACGTCATGCCCGCGAGTATACGAACCGCAACGCGACGCGCGAAACGCGCTCGGTCAGGACTTCGTCACTTCGAGCTTTTCGAGGCGGTCGCGGAGCTTCGCGTTCTCGTCGCGCAGTTTTTCGAACTCCTCGCGGAGTTTCCGGACTTCGTCGTCGGTCGCAGCCCCCTTCCGGAGAGCGAGCGCGTTCTCGCGCGCCATCCGGACGCCGCGGCCATCCAGCTCGCGCGCGGCCATCTTCTCCAGTGCGCCCACCTGCGACTCGTCCTTGAGCGTCTTCAGGGCATTCGTCGCGGCGATGCGCACCCGGAAGTCCGGGTCTTCCAGGAACTCCGCGATCTCCTCGCCCAGGGCTTTCTTGCGGTCGGGGAAGAAGAGCCCAAGCCGCGCGAGCGCACCGACGGCCGGCGGCCTGGATTGGAACGGCTGGCCGTACTGCGCGGCCCGCGAAAGGAGCGAGAGCCCCGCCTCGTTGCGCAATTCCACGAGCCCATCGATGCAGCCGATCCGGACCACCTGGCGGAAGGACGGCCGATCAAAGTTGGCGGCGAGCACGTCGAACGAACCAGGCAGACGTAGCTTGCCGATGCTGCGGTTGGCTTCGGCTTCGACGAACCAGGACTGGTCGCGCCGGGCGAACGGCGCCAACGCCTCAAGTACCTCTTCGTCGCCACGGAACGCGCCGAGAGCGGCCACCACTCCACGGCGGGCTTTGTGGTTTCGCACGGACAGGCACCGCATGAGCGCGTCGCGGGCGGCGCCGGTGCGGATTTCACCCAGCGCTTTCGCTGCCGCCGCCTGCACGGCCCAGAACTTGTCGCCCATCACGGCCGCTTCGAGCGCGGCAATGGCCTCCTGGCCGCCCTTCTTGCCGAGGCCCTGCGCCGCAAACTGGCGGCCACAGATGTCGTCATCGTCGCGGAGCTGGAGCCGGAGTTCGCCGACGGACTTGTCGAAGTCCAACTCCTTGAGCACCCACCCGTACGGGTCGAAGCGGCAGAGGTCGGGCTTCGCGTTGAGCGGGAACACGAAGGTGTGTTCGGCCTCGGTTATCTCCACGCGGAAGCTCGTCGGCCGGGCGCGGCCCTTGCGGAAGTCGATGGTCACCGGGATCCGGTAGATCGGCGTCCCGTCTTCTGTCTTCTGCGTCTGCTTCACGGTCACCGTGGCGAGGCGGTTGGATTCGTCCCAGTTCCAGCTCACCTTCAGGTTCGGGTGGCCCGGCTTGTAGACCCACTGGTCGAAGAACCAATCCAGGTTGCGGCCGGTTTCCGCGTTGATCGCGTCGGCGAGGTCCTGCGTGATGACGCTGCGCTCCTGGTTCTCGCGTACGTACCGCTGGAGCGAGCGGAAGAACTGGTCGTCGCCCAGCACGCCGCGCAGCGTGTTGAGGACGAGCGAGCCCTTCTCGTAGAGATGGCGGTCGAACAGGTCGATCGGCTCGTTGAAGGTGTTGGTTACGATCGGGCGGCGGTACCGTTCGCCCACGTAGAGGTCCGTGTTCTCCACCACGCCCTGGCGGTAGTGGTCGACACCGTGGTGGTGTTCGTCCCATAGCATCTCCAGGTAGGTGGCGAAGCCTTCGTTCAACCAGCCATGCGCCCAATCGCGGCAGGTAAGGAGGTCGCCGAACCACTGGTGCGCGAGCTCGTGCGAGATAAGCGGGTCGCTCGTGAAATCGCGCGAGGCCTTCCGGTCGAACAGGATGTTCTCCGTCATCGTCGTCGCGCTGGTGTTCTTCATGCCCCCGAACACGAAGTCGCGCACAACCACCTGGCTGTACTTCGACCACGGGTACTTCGCGGCAAAGAGTTTTTCGAACAGCGCGACCATGGCGGGTGTGTTGGCGAAGACACGCGTCGCATCCTCGACATCTTTTTCCTCGACGAAGTAGTCGATCGCGAGACCGGCGGTCGTAGCGTCGATGCGGGCGAGTTCGCCCGCCGCGAGCGTCAGGAGATAGGTCGAGTGCGGCCGGTCCTGGTGCCAGTGGAAGGTGCGTGTGCCATCGCGATTGACCTTGTCCTGGAGCAGGCGGCCATTCGATAGCGCGAACCACGTGCCGGGCACCTGGACGATGAGCTCCGAGGTGAACTTCTCGCTCGGGTGATCGAAGCACGGGAGCCAGTAGCGCGTGTCTTCGTCCTGGCACTGGGTCCAGACCTGCACCGGCTTGTCCGGGTAACCCTCGTCCGGCGCGATGAAGTACATGCCAATGCGCGGCTGCGCCTCCCATGTGACAGCCACCGCGACCTCCTGGCCGCGCTTCCGTCCGTCGCCGATGTCGATGCGGAGTTTCTTCCCGTCGTAGTCAAAGTCGGCTGCTTTCCGGGCGACGGAGACGCCTGAGATCGTCATGTCGATGGCATCGAACTCCACCCAGCGCGTGCCATCGTTGAGCGGCGCAACGGTATGGGTGACGGTTCCCCGGACCGTCTTTCCGGGGATATCCAGCTTGAGGTCGATCTTCATGTGGAGCACGTCGACCACGCGGTCGCGCGGCCACACGGGCCGGTCGCCGGGGAGGGCATGGGGTGGGGTGCGCGGCTCGTCCAGGAGCCGGCTGCAGGTCATTCGTTCGCCGTACAGGAGTGACATAGGGGCTTCGCCTCGCCCGGTGAGTTGCGCGTCATCCTACCGGCAGGTCGAACTACGGGCGACGAACGGGAAGCGTCCTACCCCGCGTTGGCGCGGAGCCACTCGAGCACCTGCTCGCCGTGCCCATCCGGTTTCACCGACTTCCAAACCTTCGCCACCTTGCCATCCGGCCCGATGATGATGGTCGAACGGATGATGCCTTCGTACGTCTTGCCGTAGTTCTTCTTCTCGCCCCAGGCGCCGTAGGCGCGGGCCACCACGTTCCCTTCGTCGGCGAGCAACGAGAACGGCAGGCTGTACTTCTGGGCAAACTTCCCATGGGACGCGGTCGAATCGCCGCTCACCCCGAGCACGACCGCCCCACTGGCCTGAATTGCGGCATGGTTGTCGCGGAAGTTGCAGGCTTCCTTCGTGCATCCAGGCGTGTCGTCGCGGGGGTAGAAGTACAGCACGACCCACTTGCCCTTCTGTCCGGCGAGGCTGACCTCGGTGTTGTCCTGGTCGTTCAAGGTGAAGGCTGGCGCATCGGCGCCGGGTTCCGGGAATGCCATGACAGGTCCTTGTTTTTGTGGTGTGGTTAGCCTGAAAGCTGCTGCGCCAGGTTCAAAAGCTTGATGTCGGCCGGGGGATGCTGGTGCGTGACCACGTCGATCAGCGGCACCTCGACAGAGACGCCGCCCTGGCGGCCGATCATGATGCCGTTGCGGCCTTCGACGAGCGCCTGCACAGCCATCGCACCGCCTTCGGAAGCGACCAGGCGGTCACGCATGGTCGGACGGCCCCCGCGCTGGGTGTGTCCCAGCACAACCACGCGGTAGGGATGGTTGAGCGCCGTGCCGACGGCCTGCGCGACGTTAAAGGCTCCGCCCGCCTCATCGCCTTCGGCCACGACAACGATGTGGCTTCGCTTGCCCCGGGTAATCGATGCGCGAAGGTCTTCGATCAGCTTGCCGATCTCCTCGCTCGCCTCGGGTACGACAACGCCCGCGGCGCCGCCGGCGACAGCCGTGTGGAGCGCGATGGCGCCGCTCGTGCGTCCCATGACTTCGACGAAGAACATCATGCCGGTCGATTCACCGGTATCGCGGAGCTGGTCGATGGCGAGGAGCGCGGTGTTCACGGCCGTATCGAACCCGATCGTCTCGTCTGTGCCCCAGACGTCGTTATCGATCGTCCCGGGCAGGCCGGCGACGTGCAGGCCGAGTTCGTCCTGGAGTGCGAGCGCCCCGCGGAAGCTGCCATCCCCGCCGACCACAATGAGGCCGTCGATGCCGTCGGCGCGCATCTGTTCGACCGCGCGGTGGCGCACCTCCGCGTCGTGGAACTCCTTCGAACGGGAGGTGCCGATGATGGTGCCGCCACGCTGAATGATGTTCCCCACCGACCGGTCGTCGAGTTCGATGAAGCTGCCCTTCACGAACCCTGAGTAGCCATCGAGGTAGCCCACCATGCGCACGCCGTACCCTGTGGCGGCGCGAACCGCGGCACGGATGGCGGCGTTCATGCCCGGCCCATCGCCGCCGCTCGTAAGGATGCCAATGCGTTTCACGCTGGTACTGTGCCGCCCTTGCGGGGTTCGTCGCAACCTCCCGGCGCGAAGAAGCAGGTAAAGCGATTCCCGAATCGAACGCCGTTCGTTGAACGCACGCATCCGCGTCCTTAGCATCCGTCCATGCAACGCCTCACGGCGCTCGCGCGGGGAAACCCCTTCCTCGCCGGCGGGATAGCTGCGGCCGTGATCGCCGCGATTGCCGCGGTGATCGTCGTCGCGGTTGTCGCTGCCGGTGGTTCGAGTTCTGCCGCTCCGGAACCGACACCCGAACCCACGCCGACGTCCGAGCCGACCGCGAAACCAACCGCGACGCGGACCGCCACGCGAACTCCAAGCCCGACGCCGACGCCCTCAGCGCACTTCGCGATCCTCGATGGCACGTACATGTCCGAGGCGGAATGGGAGGCCCGTAAAGACCTCCTCCCGCTGGCCGTCATGTTCGACAACACGCCGAGCTCGTACCCGCATACCGGCCTGGACAAGGCCGACGTCATTTACGAGTCGTTCGTGGAAGGCGGGATTACGCGTTTGATGGCCGTGTTCTGGAAGCAGGAAGCCGACGTGCTGCTCCCGGTGAGGTCCGCGCGCACGCCATTCGTCATCTGGGTCGATGAACTTGGCGCGCTCTACGGTCACGCGGGGAGTTCGCACACGACCGACGAGGCGGATGCCGGCGGCCAGCTCATCGAGTGGCAAATCAAGGACCTCGACGCCTTCGATACCATCGCAAACCGCGCGTACTACCGGGTGGACGGCCGATTCGCGCCCTACAACCTCGCGACATCGACAGAGCGCCTGCGGGAGATGGGAGCGCTCAAGGGATACGCCGGCCCGCCCACCGTGGAACCCTGGCTCTTCCTCGGCCCCGAGGACACTCCCGCGGTGGGAACTCCCGCGGGCGGAGTGGAAGTCGATTTCGGCGGCCGCCGCACGGGCTGGCAGTTAATCCACTGGAAGTGGGACGAGGCGGCGGGGGCGTACGGCCGCAGCATGTTCGGGGGCCCCCAGGAGGACGGCGAAACAGGCGAACAACTCATGTTCCGCACGGTCATCGTCATGACGGTGCCGGGCTTCGTTGCGAATACCCGCGGGCACTACCTGCTCGAGCAATTCGGCGAAGGCAAGGCGACGATTTTCATGCGCGGCCAGGCGTTCGAGGCAACCTGGAAGAAGGCTGACCGCGAGGCCCGCACGCGGTTCTACGACGCAGCCGGGAACGAAATCCTGTTCGAACGTGGCCCAATCTTCATCGAGGTACTCGGAACCCAGAGCAAGTTCACCGTGACGGCCACAGCGGAGGAGTTGCCGGCGCTTCCGAAGTACACGCCGCCCCCACCGCAGCCGCCATCCCAACCGGTCGACGAAGAGACGCCCCCGCCGACCGCGACGAAGGCGCCTTCGCCGACGGCGGAGCCGACGCAGGCTGAGGAGACGATCGAACCAGGCGAGGGTGAAGAAACTCCAGAGCCGGGCGACGAGGAAACGCCGGAACCTACGGCGACCCAGGGGCCGCGTGAATCGCCGACTCCACTCCAGCTGGGCGGTCAGTAGCCCCGGCTAGTGCGGTTTGTGCCCGTTCGTGCGCACGCACACGTGACCGGCGGGGTCCATGGGAGCGGTGCATAGCGGGCACGGGGGCCGGCCCGCAGAAACCACGTCGGTGATTTCGCGCTGCAACTCATGCGCCCGGCGGTAGTCGAACTCCATGGTCACCGTCAGCGAATCCGCGCCTTCCGGACCGTCGGCGGCGATCAGGATGATGGCCTTCGCCTCGGTGTTCAGGCCCATTGATAGCTGTCCGAGCCGGAAGTCCACGCCCGCGTTGAGCGGGAATACCGGGTCGGGCGCCAGGTCGTCCAGCGGCATGCGTTCGTACCGGTAGCCCTCGTTCTCGAGCGCGGTGCCAATTGCCTCGCCCAGCGCGGAGAGCTGCTCTTTCTCAAGCCACAGCGACGCCGTTTCGCCCTCGGTATTGATCGCCCGCAGCCGGAATCGCCGCTGTCCAGGCTGGCCAATCGCTTCGGCCGAAATATGTTCGAGCGGCCCAAAGTCCCGTGTTTCTGCCATGAGCGCTGATCGTAGGCGACGCCGCGCTTTCCGTCCTATCCGCCCGGTGGAACGTGGTGCGGCATCCGCCGACGGCATGGGCTTTACTTCCAGAGCTCTGATGCAGAAAATTCACGGAACGTGAAGTTATTGCGCTTAATCGCGACACAAATTGTCGCGATTGCGACATAGCGTCGCACTGACCGGCGATTCACAAGACGGCGCCGGCAGGAGGTGGAGCGGTTTCATGACCGAACAAACCCGTAGGTCGACGCGGCTGCTCAGGATTCGAGATGTCCTGGTCCGCCGCGGCAGCGTGAGCTGCGCCGAACTCGCGCGAGAGCTGGGTTACAGCGCGCGCACCATCCAGCGAGACCTGCTCGCGCTGGATACCGAACTCAACGTCCCGCTCGTGTACGAAGGGCGCCGTTGGAAGATCATGCCGGGCACCAACCTGGTGTTCGGCCCTGTCCGCCTGACGTTGCAGGAAGCTCGCGCCGTGTATTTCGCGACGCGGCTCATGCTCCGCTCGGCCGATGAACGCGACCCGGATGGCATCTCGGCGCTCGAAAAGATTGCCGACGCCCTTCCGGACGGGCTCGCCGGGCACATGCGCCGCACGGTGGACGAATACAACAACCTGCCGGCCGACATGGACGCCATCGAGGTCCTTCGCCGCCTGACCGAAGCCTGGGCCGCGAACCGGACCGCCTCGGTGACGTACCGCTCGGCCCACTCCGAGGAGCCGAGGACCTTCCTCCTCGACCCATACATCCTGGACCACACGCAAAGTGGGACCTACGTCATCGGGTTTAGCCACGAACACGGGGAAGTCCGCACGTTCAAGGTGGACCGGATACGGGACTGCGAGGTGATGACCGAGCTGTTCGAACCCGACCGCGTGCCGGAGATTGCCGACCGACTGCGCCACAGCTGGGGCGGTGTTGTGTTCGGCGAAGCCCAGCACAACGTCACCATCGACTTCGCCCCGGCGGTCGCCGCCCGGATCCGGGAAAGCTACTGGCATCCATCGCAGCGACTGGAGGACCTGAAAGGCGGCGGCGTGCGGTTGCGCGTTTCGCTCCCCAGCCTCCTCGAAATCACGCCGTGGGTCCGCACGTGGGGGCCCGAAGCCGTGGTGGTGGAACCCCCCGAGCTGCGCGACGAAGTGGCCGCATCGCTGAAGGCGGCGGCCGCCAACTACAACGAGGGAGCAGCAGCCCGCTAAACTCCTTCCATGCAATCAGCCGAGCACCTCGCACCCCGCCGCGAGGCAATCGCCAAATCCTGGGACCTTTCACGAGGAGCGGTCGTTATCCCCGCCGGGCTTCCCATCCCGGTTGAAGGTACGGACCAGTACCACGAGTTCCACGCCCATCCCGAGTTTGCCTACCTTGCCGCCGCCCATGTTGCCGGCGCGGTCCTCACCTTCGACCCGTCCGACGGCTGGCGCCTGTTCGCACCCACAGCAAGCCTGGAAGACCGGGTCTGGGTTGGCGAAGGAGAAGACCTCCAAAAGCTCGCCTCCGAGACCGCGCTCGATGCCCGCCCCATCGACGAATTCGCCGCATGGCTTGAGCAACGCCGCGCCGAACCGATGGCCATCCTTGGCAGCAGCGACCTCACGCGCCGCTCCGGCGGTTACGGGCTGGCTCGCTGGCACACGCTCGAAATCACCTTCGACCATGACCTTTCGGAACGCCTGAGCACCCAGGTCTCTGAGCAGCGACGCACCAAGGACCCGGCCGAAATCGCCCTGATGCGGCAGGCCGCGAACGTCTCGAAGATGGGCCACCTTGCTGCATGGCGCCTCGCACGCCCCGGTATGGATGAGCGACGGCTGCAGGTTGAGTTGGAGGCCGAGTTCTTCCGCCACGGCGCACCACGAACCGCCTACGGCTCAATCGTCGGCACCGGTTCGAACGGCGCAGTCCTCCATTTCTCGCCGACAAATCGCACGCTCCGCGAAGGCGAACTCGTGCTTATCGATGCTGGCGCCGAAGTCGCGGGATATGCCAGCGACGTGACCCGCACCTTTCCGGTCAATGGCCGCTTCGAAGGCGCGCAGCGAGACCTCTATCAGCTGGTCCTCGATGTGCAGCGCACGGCCATCAACAACGCACGGCCGGGAATCGAATACAAGGATTTGCACCTCGCGGCCTGCGAGCAGATGGCAGCCGGGATTGTCGACCTCGGCCTGCTCCGGGGCAATCCGGCGGACCTGGTGGACCGCGATGTCCACGCGCTCTTCTTCCCTCACGGGCTGGGACACATGCTTGGGCTTTCAACGCATGACGCCGGCGGCTGTCTCGCGGGCCGCACGCCGAGCGACCGCTTCGGGCTGAAGTGGCTCCGGGCCGACTTGCCGCTTGAGGCCGGTTATGTCGTGACCGTCGAGCCGGGAATCTACTTCATCAAGGCGCTGCTGACTGACCCCGGCCGCCGCCAACAGTTCCGCGACGACGTGAACTGGGGCCGGGTGGAAACGATGCTCGACTTCGGCGGGATTCGCATCGAAGACGATGTCCTCATAACCGATGGCGGGGCCGACGTCCT
>CALFYR010000697.1 GCA_937954195.1 uncultured Dehalococcoidia bacterium | reverse complement strand
GGGCCTCAAGCGCGGGTCCATTCAGGTGCCGGACGAACGTTCGTGGGATGTCCCCTCATCCTGAGTTCGCGCGTCGAGTTCATACTCCAGTTCCTCGATGGAGGGCAGCGTGGACTTCAAGCTATCGGGGAGACTTTCGGTTAGTCTGAACTCCGCGATTCCCATCGGCTTCCCGATGTCGCGGAGTGCATACTCCACCACGATGCCTTCCTTTGACCGGCAGAGGATCAGGCCGATGCTCGCCTGGTCGGTGGGATGGCGGAACAGATCATCGACGGCGGACAGGTAGAAGTTCATCTTGCCGGCGTACTCAGGGCGGAAGGTGCCGACTTTTAATTCTGCGACGATGAAACATCTGAGCTTGAGGTGGTAGAAGAGCAGGTCGAGGTGATAATCCTCGCCGCCGACTTCCAATGGAACCTGGCTGCCGACGAATGCGAAGCCGGAACCCAGTTCCAGCAGGAACCGCCGAAGGTGATCGAGAAGGCCTCGTTCGATATCGCGCTCGCGAGCGTCTTCGGCCAGGGTGAGGAAGTCAAAGTTGTAAGGATCCTTGAGCATCTGCTGTGCCAGGTCCGATTGCGGCTGGGGAAGAGCGGACTGGAAGTTCGAGATGGCTTTGCCCTGCCGATGATAGAGCCTGGATTCGATCTGAAGGATCAACACGTTACGGCTCCAGCCGTTGGCGATGGTCTGCTCGGCGTACCAACGACGCTCCGCGGGCGACTTCACATGGTCCAGGAGCCGTACGTTGTGTCCCCATGGAATTTGTGCAACAAGCTGTTGCACAATTTGCCCGTCGGGCCAGGCGTCCGCTAAAGCCCTCATGTACTTGAGGTTACGGGAGGAAAGCCCCTTCATCTCGGGGAAGGAACCGTGAAGGTCACGAGCCAGCGCGTCGATTACCTTGGCCCCCCACCCCTGCCGCGATTGGCGCTCCAGGATTTCGGCGCCAATTGACCAGTACAGCAAGACGAGTTCCCTGTTGACGGCCAATCCGGCCCGGACCTGGGCGGTCCTGATCCGAGTCTTGATGTCGTCGAGCAGTCTCTGGTAGTCCGCAGTGTGCTCAAGCGATTCGTTCATGGCTGATTCCAGCGTAAGCCCAGCCGGCATGCCACCAAAGCGAGGTAGCCCGTGTCCCTGGAAACCATCTCGTCATACCTTCGCACCTATGGTGCTGAACTCGGAAACCGCGTCCTCGCACAGTTCCCGCCGCTGCACTCCCCGGAAGACCCACTCGCAGATGAACTCCGGCGACTGAAACGGCGGCCGTTTCCCGCCCAGGCACTGGCGATCATGGGCATCTTGAAGCGCTGGCGGGAGGCTCGCTGCGCCGCGGCCGTGGCCGAATGTGGCACCGGCAAAACCTTGATCTCGCTGGGCAGCGTTTACGCCCACGCGGAAGGACGGCCGTTCACGGCGCTCGCCATGGTGCCGCCCCAATTGGTCGAGAAGTGGGCGAGGGAGTGCTTCCTCACGATCCCCGGCGTGCGCGTCTTCGTCATCGACGGCGTCCGGAACGGCGTCGGTTCCAACGGATTCACCGGCGTCAATGAGGTCCGCCTGCGGAATGGACGGGTCGTGCGCGAGGGGCTTCGAACGACACTGAGCGAAATCCGCCTTGCCGGCAGTCACCGCTCCGCCCGGGCGAAGTGGCAGGCCATGGTTCCGGGTCCGAGCGTGTTCGTTGTGTCACGAGAGCGGGCGAAGCTCGGCTACTTCTGGCGGCACGTCATCCGCTCGGCGGGCAGCGGACCGTTCCTCGGCAATGTCGTCAACCCCGACACCGGCCGTCCCGTGATGACCAGCGACTACAAACTGAGGCGAGCCGACTTCCGCAAGGTAAAGCCTTCCGAGGTGCTCATCCGATAAACCAACCGGGACCGTCGGCCGTTCTTCAGTCC
>CALFYR010000696.1 GCA_937954195.1 uncultured Dehalococcoidia bacterium | reverse complement strand
GATTGCACGGATGTCCGGATGGCTTCCGCGACCTCGGCCTGGGACGGCCAGATATCGCGAAGGAACACGGGTTGGCCGTCGCTGCCAGTGCCGATGGGTTCGGAATACAGGTCGATATCCATACGGCCCGCGAGGGCGTAGGCAACCACCAGCGGCGGCGAGGCAAGGTAGTTCGCGCGGGTATCGGGGTTCACACGCCCTTCGAAGTTCCGGTTGCCGGAGAGTACCGCCGCGGCGACGAGATCTGCTTCTTTGATGGCGTTGCTGATGTTCTCGCCGAGAGGACCGGAGTTTCCGATGCAAGTGGTGCAGCCGTAGCCGACGAGGTTGAATCCGAGCTGATTGAGTGAGCTGGTAACGCCGGCCTTGTCGAGATACTCAGTCACGACCTGTGAGCCGGGGGCAAGGCTGGTCTTCACCCACGGGGGAGTGCGGAGGCCCTTTTCCACGGCTTTCTTCGCCAGAAGACCCGCCCCGAGCATCACCTCCGGGTTGGAGGTGTTGGTGCAGCTGGTGATCGCCGCAATGACCACCGAGCCGTGCTTGAGGTCGAACGTCACGCCGTTTTGGACGTGCGCTGAAGCGTTTGCGGCATCCGGTGGAATGGTGGCCGCCAGGTTCTTCTCCCAGTCGGCCTTGGCGCTCTTCAGCGGAACGCGGTCCTGCGGGCGCTTGGGGCCGGCGATAGCCGGCTCGACGTCCCCGAGGTCCAGGAAGAGCGTGTCGGAGAACTCCGGGTCCGGCGTGTCGTCGGTGCGGAACAGGCCCTGGGCCTTGTGGTACGCCTCCACGAGTTCGACCAGTGACTGATCGCGCCCGGTGAAGCGAAGGTAGTTCAGCGTTTCGGCATCGACCGGGAAGAACCCCATGGTCGCCCCGTATTCCGGGGCCATGTTCGCGATCGTTGCCCGTGCCGCCAGGGGCAGGCTGCTCAGGCCCGTCCCGTAGAACTCGACGAATTTTCCAACCACACCACGTTCGCGGAGCATCTGCGTAACGCGGAGGACAAGGTCCGTGCCCGTCGCGCCCTCCGGGAGCCTGCCGGTGAGCTTGAAGCCGACGACTTCAGGAATGAGCATGGCCACGGGCTGGCCGAGCATCGCGGCCTCGGCTTCGATGCCGCCCACGCCCCACCCGAGGACTCCGAGACCGTTAATCATCGTCGTGTGCGAGTCCGTGCCTACGACGGTGTCGGGATACACGACAGATGTCCCGTTTTGTTCGCGGGTGAAGGCGACCGAAGCGAGGTATTCGAGGTTCACCTGGTGAACGATGCCGGTTCCCGGCGGCACAACGCGGAAATTGTCGAACGCCTGCTGACCCCAGCGGAGGAACTGGTAGCGCTCCTTGTTCCGCTCGAACTCGATTTCGACGTTGCGCGCGAACGAGTCGGCCAGTCCGAATGAGTCAACCTGGACCGAATGGTCGATGACAAGGTCCACCCGCTGGAGCGGGTTGATGCGATCGGGGCTGCCACCGAGGACCTGGATTGCGTCGCGCATCGCGGCGAGGTCAACGACCACGGGGACACCGGTGAAGTCCTGCAACAAGACGCGGGCCGGGGTGAATGCGATTTCGCGGTCTTCGCCGGAGTTCGGCTTGCGGGACGCGAGCGCCTCGATGTCGTCCCTGGTAACGGCACGGCCGTCTTCCAGGCGGATCAGGTTCTCCAGGAGGATTTTCAGGGAGAAGGGGAGTCGGGCGATGTCGCCAACGCCCGCCTCGCGGAGCCGTTCGAGAGAAAAGTAGGTGTGAGTGGCGCCGCCGGCCGAGAGTTCCGACCGTGTGCCGAACGAATTGAGAGTCAACGCTGTCTCCTTCCGATGAGGGCTGCCCGCGGGCGCGCGCAGCACGTTCGCAATTGAGCGGTAAGCGTCAGGTTCTCGATGGTGAGCAGTGCCGACAGAAGGGCATTTCCCAAGCCTCCTTCCACATCGCGTGGGGGTACTTGGGCCCTTTCCCGGTGGAGCCGGGTCAACCCGTCCTTTCCAGGTCCCGCGACTTCCCCAAGATGATGGGGACCGTTGGGCCCGGGCCTGGCGACGTTCGGGACGGTCGTACGAAGTATACGCCGTGTTTCGTGGATGCGTCACCGGAAACCTATTCCGGCAACTCCCTGATGACACCGTTGGCCCGCTACTGCTACGCTGACGCTGGTAACCGCGTTCCATCGGCCTCAGGGAGAGGTCATATCCAGTTCCAGCGACGCTCGATGACCGTAGGTTTCCGCAATTCAAGGAGGGTCATTGGGTGTCGTACACCGACAAGACGCTCGTCTGCAGCGATTGCAGCGAGTCGTTCACGTTCACCGCGGGTGAACAGGAATTCCACGCTTCAAAGGGATTCACCAAGGAACCGCGCCGTTGTCCGAATTGCCGGCGGCTGCGCAAAGGTCAGGCCGGCGGCGGCCCAGGAGGGGGAGGCTTCGAAGATCGCCGGCCCCCGCGTCAATTGTTCGATGCTGTGTGCGCGTCATGCGGCAAAGAAGCGAAAGTCCCCTTTGAACCGCGCGGTGATCGTCCGGTGTACTGCAGCGACTGCTTCCAGCCTCAGCCTCGCAACCTTTCGAATGCCGGTTCCGGCCGTTCGGGCGGCTTCGGCGGGGGAAGTGGCGGCTTCGGCGGCGGTGGCGGCGGGCGCTCCTTTGGTGGTGACCGCGGCGGCGGACGCAGCGGCGGCGGTGGCGGCGGCGGCTTCAGCGGCGGAAGCGACTATGGCTTCGGCGGCGGCGGCTTCCCCGACTTCGACCGCGGCGGACGCGGCGGCGGCGGGCGGAGCTGGAACGACCGCAAGGGCGGCGGCAAGGGCCGTCGCTGACAACGACCTGAATACTGGCGGGCTCTCGCGTACTATGTGCGCGGGGGCCCGTAGCTCAGCGGTGAGAGCAGTCGGCTCATAACCGATCGGTCCTGGGTTCGAATCCCGGCGGGCCCACCACTCGCAATGCTTCTGTAACTCCCGGCTTCACGGTTTGGTCTGCTATATTGTCAAGCCCGGTAGCAGCCGGATTCGCGCACCCCGCGC
>CALFYR010000695.1 GCA_937954195.1 uncultured Dehalococcoidia bacterium | reverse complement strand
CCACAACTCCCCAGCCCCGCAGCCTCCACGACCGCCAGGTGCTCCACGCCCCCCGGCAGCGACATCGAAAGCGGCTTCGCCAGTTCGCTCACTGATGCCGGCGATTGCACCAGCCGGTCGACCATCGCCCTACGCGCCGGGTCCGCAAGCGCATGGAACACCGAATCCAGCCCAGTCGAATACTTAAGCATATACTTAACTATCAGGCATTCTCACCACCCACGTCAACCCCGCCTGTACCCGCGGCCCAGTGGGCCGCAACGCCCGCGCGGCCGCTCCCAATTCGGCCCGGCGTTCGCCCGGAAACGACAAAACCCCCTCTCCATGAACATGGAGAGGGGGCAGGGGGTGAGGACTACTCCTCCCCCAGCAATTTCGCCAGCTTCGCCAGCGTCGTGTAACCCAGCTCAACCGCCCCGAACGCGATCTTCTCGTCCCGCGCCTCGCGGCTTGGCAGCGTCAGGTGCATCGTCAGCTTCGTTTTTCCGCCCACATCCTCGAAGGTCGCCACACCCGTGAACTCCGGCTCCGTGGCAATGCCATCGCCGACCTCGTATTCGATCCGCTCGTGTGGCTGGATGCGCCGATACGTAATCAGGTTCGGGAACTCCATCCCCATGCCAACCATCACGAACCGCCACTCCCCGCCCTCGCGAATGTCGATCGACTCCGTCCGGCAGTGGAACCCTTCCGGGCCCCACCAGGCCTGCACCTGGTCCGGGTCGGTCCACGCCCGGAAGACCACGTGCCGCGGCGCATCGAACATCCGGCTGATGATCATCTCCCGTTCCGTCTTCACGGTCGGCAGGTATTCGTCCAGCTTGTCGAGCGTCTGGCTCATTCCTTCGAGCATGCCCATCTCGACCAGCTGGTCCCGCTGCTCCTTCGAATCACACACGATCACCGAGCGCATCTCGGTCTTCTCGCCCCTGTCGATCAGGTTCACCGTCACCGTCGTCTCCGGCGGCACCCGGTCGCCGGCTTCGTTCGAAAATGCGTCCCGGTAGCGCAGCCGCTCCACCGGCACGATCTCCTCATAAGTCGCGATCGACCAGTAGCGCTGCCTGTCGCGGCCATCCTCCATCGCGTAGTGCCAGTTGCCGCCAACCCGCAGGTCAATCGTGCACTCCGGTGTCGTAAATCCCCGCGGCGACCACCAGTGCTTGATGTGTTCCGCCTCAGTCCACATCTTCCAGACCAGGTCGCGCGGCGCATCAACCGTGCGCGTCACGTGAATCTCAACGTCAGAGGTCGTCGCCGTAGCTGTGTCAGACATCGTTCTTCTCCTGTGGTATTCCCTGGCCGCCGCTACAACGTCGCGACGTAGGCTTCGAGCTTCGCCAGGCTCTGGTTCGCTCCATCTTCCATCCCGGAGGCAATCATCCCGTCCCTGTCCTCCACCGATTGGAACACCGAGCGCGTTTCGAGCCGCGTCTTGTCGCCCTCTGCGATGAAGCGCATCTCCTCCAGGAGCACGTGCCCCGCCATCGGCTCGTACTCGAACGTCCACACGATCCGTTCGTTCGGCACCACGTCGTGGTACACGCCTCGGAACGCGTGCTCTTCCCCATCAGGTGCCTTCTCAACGAACCGCCACCGCCCGCCCCGGGTCGCGTCCATTTCATCCACGCGTGTGCTGCTCGCATCCATGCCCCACCACTGGGGGATCGCCTTCGGGTCCGTGTACGCCCGAAACACCAGGTCCCGCGGTCCGTTTACGACCGCGCTCATCGAAAGGGAGTGGCTCCCCGGTTCTGCGTTGACATCAAACTTCGCCATCTGTTCGTACTCCATGCTAATTCGTGTGGTGGCCGCCTAGTTGCGGCGATGCCGGTGGTCGTCCGGGTCGTGCCCGCCAGTTGGTGGTGTGACCGGGTCCTCCGCCACGAGCTTCCGCACGTACGCGTCCAGCCGGTCGAATCGTTCAGTCCATGCGCGGAGCCAGTCGCGAAAGGCAAAGGCGCCGCCAAATCCAACCATCTGTCCTCCTCAGTCCTGCGGCGCCTGGCCGTCCGTCGCGGGCGGGGTATCGCCACGTTCCTGCTCGGCCTGCAGGGTCTTGATGTAGCTTTCCAGCCGGTCGAACCGCTCCTCCCAGTGCCGCCGGTACGTCTCCAGCCAGTCGACCGCCTGTTTCATCGGTTCGGCCTTCAACCGGCACGGCCGCCACTGGGCCTCCCGCCCCTGCTCGATGAGCCCCGCCCGCTGAAGCACCTTCAAATGCTTCGAAACCGCCGGCAGGCTCATCGCGAACGGGGCGGCCAGCTCCTTCACGCTCGCCTCGCCCTCCGAAAGCCGCGCGAGGATCGCGCGCCGCGTCGGGTCGGCCAATGCCATGAACGTTTCGCTGAGCTGGTCGGTTGCCATGTGTTTAACTCATCGGTTAATTAACCGCCTGGCTAAATATAGCGCACGATTCCCACCTGTCAACCGCCTTTACCTGGGAAAATCTCAGAACCTCCGGCCCACCTCGCCAGCGCCTATCGACCCTTCGCTCGTCGCCCGCCTGGGAGCTCGATAGCTGCGAGCTCCGGAGATCGCCGGGCCCACCTCGGAGGCGGCTATGCTCCAGCATCCAACCGGCACACTTCCGAACGCGCGCACCCGCGAAACAGGCGCCCCGTCGGCGCGATACGTCAGGCCCCGGCTCTTCGTCGCTGCAGGCACCCTCATGTTCGCCCTGTACGTCGCCGCCGACATCGCCGCGTCCTTCGCCTACTACGGCTACAGCTACCGCGACCAAACCATCAGCGAACTCTCAGCAATCGGCGCGCCAACTCGCCCGTTCTGGAATGCGTTCAGCGTCGTCTACCAGCTCCTGGCGCTTGCCTTCGCGCTCGGCGTGCTCTCTATCGCCGGCCCCCGCCGCCGGGTCCGAATCGTGGGCTGGCTCCTGCTCACTGCCGCCGTGGTCAACGTTCTCTGGTGGTTCGGACCCATGCATCAGCGCGAAACGCTCGCCGCCGATGGGGGCAACTGGCAGGACACGCTGCACCTGGTCACGGGCGGTCTCAATTCGGTCCTCTTCTTCGCCATGATCGGCGTCGGCGCGTTCGCCTTCGGGCCGAAGTTCCGCCTCTACTCGCTCGCCACCTTCGCAGTCATGCTCGTCTTCGGCGCCCTCATGAACACCCAGGTCGGCGCCGTCGGCGACAACGAACCAACCCCCTGGCTCGGGATCCAGGAACGCATCGCCATCGAAGGCGCCATCCTCTGGCAAGCCGTCTTCGCCGCCGTGCTCCTCCGCCCCTCCAACCGCGGGTCCGGCATGCGTCCGCCCCTGCCGTAGAATGGCGACGCCATCCTCGGCCGGAGGCTGCGACGCCTTGGACCCAATCAAGATCATCGTCCCTGTCGGTTCGCTGGGCGCGGGCGTCCGTGATATCGAACTCGACTACGGCATCGCGCGCGGCGCCCGAGTGATCGCCACCGATGCCGGCTCCACCGATAGCGGCGCCGCCTACCTCGCCCTCGGCATGTCCAAGAACGACCGGGGTTCGGTCAAACGCGATCTCACGAAGCTCATGCGCGCCGCCTCCGAAGCCAACATCCCGCTCGTCGTCGGCACGGCCGGCCAGGCAGGCGGCGACAAGAATGTCGATTGGACCCTCGACATCGTCCGGGAAGTCGCATCCGAGCTGGAAATCCGCCCGAAGGTGGTCGCCCTCTACTCCGAGATCGAAAAGCCCCGGCTGCACGCCCTCCGCCAGGCCGGCCGTGTAAAACCCCTGCCACCGCTCGGCGAACTGGCCCCTGAAACAATCGATTCCTGCGACCACATCGTCGCGCTCATGGGCCCCGAACCGTACATGGCCGCACTGCGCCAGGGCGCCGACATCATCGTTGGGGGCCGGACGACCGACACGGCCGTCATCGCCGCCTATGCCCTGCTTCACGGAGCCGCTGCAGGGCCTGCATGGCACGCCGCCAAGGTCGCCGAATGCGGCGCCCAGAGCACCGCCCGGCGGCGCGGTTCGGGTGTCCTCATTTCCATCGACGACACCGGCTTCGAAATCGAACCCCTGGAGCGAGACAACCTCTGTACGCCTGAGAGCGTCTCGGCGCACATGCTTTATGAGAACGCGGACCCCTTTCGCCTCCACGAACCGGGCGGTGTCCTCGATGTGAGCGGTGCCATCTACACTCAGCACGATGATCGCACCGTCCGCGTGGAAGGTTCCCGATGGGAACCCGGTCCCTACACCATGAAATTGGAAGGCGCAGGCGGCGGGGGGTTTCAGACCGTCATGCTTATCGGCATCCAGGACCCCGAAGTCCTCGACCGCCTCGGCGAATTCCACGACCGCATGCTCGAGTCTCTGTACCGCCGCGTCCAAACCACCATGGGCGCGGACGCTGGCGATTTCCACATCTCCCTCCGGATCTACGGCTGGAACGCCGTATCTGGCGACACGCCGCCGGAAGGCACCCCACTGCCACGCGAGGTCGGCGTCCTCTTCGTAGCCACCGCCGAAACCCAGGAACTCGCCTCGCAGATCGCCAAAGCTTGCAACGCCTACTTCTTCCACTTCCCACTCAATCCGGAGAAGGAGCTTCCGAGCTACAGCTTCGCCTTCACCCCGGCGGATATCGACCGGGGTCAGGTCTACGAGTTCAAGCTCAACCACATCGTGGAGGTAGACGACCCCATGGAACTGGTGCGAACGAAGTGGTTCGAACTGCAGGATGCCGCCCGGTGACCACCGTCAACGATGTCTGCCGCCACGTCCGCTCCAAGAACGCCGGACCGTTCTGGGTCACGATCGATCTCTTCTTCGATGGCCCGGAGAGCTTCGCGCGGTACGCCACAAGCCCATCGCTGGATGCGGAACACATCGCCGCGCTCTTTCAGACCGACCCCGAGCTCGTGAAGCACTTCCCGGTGCCTTCGCTCAACGTCCTCAAGATCTCCTACCCTCGCGCCACTCCGCAGGGCGGCGTCGTCGAACGTGACATGCACAGCGGACAGCAGTACGTGCGCCTGTTGGATCACGTCCTCGATTAGCCCCCGTAGATCCGGTCCAGCAACTCGAACAGCGCCGGGTCGTATTCCCGCAGCCACTCCCGGTCCTTGCCTCCGTCCGGCTCTACGTGCAGCCAGTACGCCTGCGTCCCCTCCGCAAAGTACTCCGCGAAGTTCGTCGCCGCATACGTCCCCTGGTACTTCCCATCGTCCAGCGCGTCCTGGTACATCTGCCGGATGTCGAAGTAATCCGCCGGGTCCAGCGTCCACCCCTGAACCAGGTGCCCAAGCTCGTGATACAGGATGTTCAATCCCCGGCACGGCCCGCGCCTGTCACCCGTCAGGTCGCGCTCGTTCACCGTCACCACCGGGTAGTCCGCCCGGTCCGCCACGCCGCACACGTGCGTGAAGAACTCCTGGCTGCTCGCCGAATCCAGGCAGCGGAACTCAGGCAGGTCCAACACCCCCTGCGAACCGTCCGCGATGATGACGTACGCCCCCTCCGCCACCAGCACGTCCTCAAGGTCGTTGTTCGCGAAGAACCGCGTGACCGTCTCCGTCGCCGCCTCCACCGCCTCCTCCGAAACGTCGGCATTCGCCACGATGTAGATGCCGCCAACTTCTACGCGCGTCACATACTCGTCCGAAAAGACGCGCTCAGCCGAGGGGTCGGGCCGGTTGAGGTAGCCCTGGCAAACGCTGCCATCTGATTCCAGCCGCGGCCGATTCGGCGTAGCCGCCGCCTCGGGAGTCTCGGTTGAAGCCTGCTCCACATCGCTCCCGCCCTCGCGCACCGCCAGGAACATCGCGCCCACCACGAGCAGCGCGGCCAGCGGCAGCACAACCACCAGGAACACTCGATACATTGCTGTCCAGCTTCAGGGCAGCGCGCTGGCTCGTAAAGCCGCGCCTTAACCCAGCGCGAACCGCACCGAAACCCGCACGGCGATCGTCGATTCGCCCGGTTGGATTGGGGTGTCGGCCATCTTCATGCTCTCCGCTCGCGCAGCCATCATCATCCGTGGCGCCGGCTCTCGCTCCTCCGCCTCCGAAATCGCCAACACCTTGCCAACCGACACACCCGCCGCCTCCGCGTACGTCTCTGCCCGCAGGCGCGCGTCAGCAATCGCGTTCCGTCGTGCCGCGGCCAGCAGTTCCGTCGCGTCATCAATCTCGAAGCTAATCCCCTGGAGCCGGGCCGCATCGCCCCCTGCCACCACCGCGCCATCCACCACGCCGCTCAGGTTCTCCATCGCCCGAACCTTCACCGAAAGCTGGTGACTCGCCACGTAGCCAATGATCTTCGGCGCGTTGTTCCGCGAGTAGTCGTACTGGGGGTGCAGCTGGAGTCCGGTCGTTCGGATGTCCTTCTCAGCCACGCCCTTCGCGCGGATCGCATCCAGCACCGCCCCCGCCGCTTCCGCGGCCCGCTGCCGCGCATCCGCCACGGTCTTTTCCGTCACCTCAACACCCACCGAAAGTACCGCAACATCGGGTGCGGCGCTCGCTTCGCCGTTCCCGGCAACCAGGATGTATTCGTCGGTCAATTCACAATCTCCAGGCCAAATCGTACCGCAGGAGGCGCCGGACATTACGCCCGGCGCCGCCGGTACTCCATCGTTCCAACCGCACCCAGCGATAGCACGCTCAGGCCGCCGAGCAACACCAGCCACGGACCGTAGTCCGCCTCGTCGCCGTCAGCAGGCAGTGCCGTCAGCGCCGTGTCACCCGCGTCGTAGTCATAGCCATTGGGGTCCGGGTTGCGCTCTGTCGTGTTGCGCGTGTCACCGTCCGTGGGATCGGGTTCATCGCCAGCGGTGGCGTCGGGCGCCTCGTCGGGGCCTGGGGTTGGCTCGGGCACCCCGGCGCCTCCCACACCACCATCCGGTGGAGGCGCAATCTGTGGCGATTCGCTGGCCAGCGGCACAACCTCGCCGTTGCCACCGGCATCATCCCCGTCGTCCTTGCCCGACCCCGCATCCTCAGCGGCGCCTGCGGCCATCTCGTAGGTCGGAGCATTTGCGGCGGTATACCCATCGTCCGAGGTGCTGCTGAGTTGCAGTGTCCCAACCACTGCAAACGCAGCCACGCTCGCGGCCGCCCCAAAACGGGCGACCATCAGCACGGGAGTAGTCCGCACGGCCGCCGGCGCTGGTGCCCTCTCCTGCAACAGCGCTGGCGTAATGCGGAACGAACGCGGCGCCTGCACGGTCGGAATCGTGCCAAGCGTCGCCTTCAGTGCCTTCCCCGTGTCCAGCATCGCCGAACACTCAACGCAGCCCGCCGCATGCGCCTCGAACTTCGCGTGGTCGCCCGCGCGCAGCTCTCCATCGAGGTAGGCATCCGCCATCTCGCGGTATCGGGAATGCGTTCGTAGGAAAGGAATTCGTGCCATTCAGTCCCCTAGACGCTCCGTCATCCCAAAAAGTTCCGGCTGCACCGAAAGAAGTGTGCGCAACTTCTCACGGCCCCGGTGTATGCGGGATTTCACCGTCCCGATCGATGCCTCGGTCATCTCCGCGATCTCCTCGTAACGGTACCCGTGCAGGTCCGAAAGCAGCACCGCCTGGCGCTGGTCGAACGATAACTGCATCAGCGCCCGCGAGATCCCTTCGCCCACCGCCAGCCGTTCCACGTATTCTTCGGACGTCTCACCCGTATCCGGGAGGTCGATCCCACCGCCCTCCTCGTCCCCCGCAAACAGCGAATCGTGCGGTCCGCGCCGCATCCTCCGCCGCAGCTCGTCCTTGCTCTCGTTCGCCGCGATACGGAACAGCCAGCTCCGAAAATTCCCCCCCGCGAACTTCGAAATCGACCGGTACGCCGAAAGAAACGCCTCCTGCGTCGCGTCCTCCGCGGAAGCCGAATCCCCGATTAATCGCAGGCAAAGATTAAAGACATGGCCCTGATACCGCTCAACCAGACTGTTGAATGCGTCGAGGCTGCCGTCCTTTGATAGAGAGACCAGGTGCTCGTCCGAAGGTTCGGGCGCATCGGTCATGCCGGGCCGAAGGGTAGGTCAATCGGCTGTAAAGGGCGACCGGCGCGCGTCCAAGGGCGCAGCGGGGAGGCTATGGTACTCTGATGACGATGGCAGATGGCGAGGGACGCCCCCTCGATGAAATCGAAGCTGGCGACGACGATCCTCAGGGCTGGTATTTCGACCTGCCCGGCGGTGCTTGGGAACGCCAGGAAGAAAAAAACCGCACCCTTCGTCAGCGCGTACTCGGCAACCTGACCGAAGAGGATGCCGCGCGTAAGCGTGAGCCGTTCGCCACGCGTCCCCCCGAACCCGAACCAGAGAAAAAAGGCGGCCTCTTTGGCTTTGGCCGCAAGAAAAAGGATGCCGAAAAGCCCCGCGAATCGGCTGGCGGCACGTGGGTACTCAACCGTGGCGACGATTCCGGCGACGATGGCGAGGACGAGCCCGATGCCTGGTCCACCGAACCCCCGTTGAACCTGCCGCCCGCCCAGAGCGAGCCCATTCTCCTCCGCCGGCGTGCCGACGAGGACCGCGAGGATGACCCGTGGGGCCCCGCCGATGGCGGCTTCAATCTCGGCTCCGACGACCGTGACGATGAGCCCATGGCCGAAGAGGAAGACAGCCTCGGGGCAATGCGCGCATGGGCAACATCGGCCGCGGCCCGCGACGAAGACCGCACTGACAGCAACGCCGAGACTCCCGCGGACGAACCCTTCGAGCCCGTTCCCGCATACGTTGAACCGCTCGCCGAAGTCGAAGCCGATTCCTTCGCCCCCGACAGCGTCCAGGACGAATTCGTGGACGAGCCCGCCCCAACCTATGCCGAAGTGATGGACGAGGACGCGCCGGCCGCCACAGCGCGGGACGACGACTTCCTCGCAGGCGTCCAGGCCTGGGCAGATTCGGACGACTCCGCCGATGAGCCCGCCTTTGCCCCCGTGATGGAAGAGCCGGACGAGACCACCGGCGACGAAGTCTCAGCTCCCCCACTCCTGCGCCTTCGTCCCCGCAGCCACGACGACGATGGCAAGCGTCTCGATTGGAGCTTCGGCCCCAAAGGCTGGGACGATGGTGACGATGAGCCCGCCGCCAGCGACGAAGAAGACGCGCTCGGGGCCATGCGCGCCTGGGCCGAACGCAACAAAGACGCCGACCACCCGCACTTCACCGTCGAACACAAGGTCGATGACGTAGAGCCGGAGGCCGAGCTTCCCGCTCCGCTCCCGCTTCGCCCGCTCCACCGCGACGAACCGGAAGCCCGCAAGCCGCTCGATATCAACCCCGCGCCGCCGATGGACGGCCCACGCGACCTGCCCCTCATCCGCCGCGGCCACCTCGAAAACGAAGCGCCCCAGCGCGATCCCTCCGAGGGCCCATCCAGGTGGGACGAATTCTTCAACCTCCAGCCCGACCAACCCGGCGACGCCGATGGCGAATCCGAGTCGTCCCCGGTCTCCGAGGGCCTTTCCGCCATGCGCGATTGGGCGAAGTCCCGCCCCGAAGCTGCGAAGCCTCAGGAGATACCCGAAGAATTCCTCAAGCCCTTCGATTGGGAAACAGAAGAGAGCGGTGACCAGTCCGCAAACGAAATCCCCGACGAGCTCCTGAAGCCGTTCGATTGGGAAGTCGAAGACGAGGCCGAGCCGGCCATGGCAGAAAGCGTTGACGAGCCCGTTGCCGCCGCCGAGGTCTTCACGTTCGAACCGGAAGCGGAAGCCGAAGTCCCGGTCGCAGCTGAAGAAGACGACTTGAGCGATATCTTCGCTGTGCCTGCGCCCGTCGCCGAAACACCCGCCCCGGAGAAGAAGTCCGGTTTCATGGGCCGCCTCTTCGGCCGCAAGAAGAAGCAGCAAGACGAACCAACCGCGGCCGACGAGGACGAAGGCCCCGGCGACTGGATCCTCCCGACCGACGACGACACCGCCGACCTTCGTGTCGCCGACCCTGTCGCCGCGTCCGCCGAGGAAACCGACGAAGACGTCGAACCCGAATGGTCCGCCTCCGCAAGCACGGTCTTCGCCTCCGACCCCCGCGAACGCAGCGGCACCGCGGGCTGGGGTGGAAGTCGCTCCGCCGGCTGGACCGACGAAGACCAGGACGCCATCACCTCCTTCACCGAGGAACTCTCGGTCTCCGAAGAAGATGACCACGAGGATGACGGCCTGACCGGCGTCGCTGAGTTGCCCGGCGATGAATTTGCGTCCGACGACGAATCTGTCACCGTTTCGCCGGTCGATGCCGAAGAAGCCGCCGAGGAGTTCATCTCGGCAGCCACGCTCGATATCGACGACGAGGACGCCGGAGACGAGTCGGAGCCGGCTGCAGCGTGGTCCACATGGGAACCCGC
>CALFYR010000694.1 GCA_937954195.1 uncultured Dehalococcoidia bacterium | reverse complement strand
CAGCGGTTCCACGATCCAGCCGCTCGTCATCTCATCGATCGACATCCCGCACGCCCGGGGCAACACCCGCTTCAACTCCTGGTACGCCGGTGTGTTGTAGTACCAGGTCTCACCCATCGTCCCCGAGGCCGCGAGCGAATCGTCCATCCCCGTCGTCATGTTCATCAGGTGCCGAATCCGCACCCGCGATTCCACGTCCCGCTCCAGCCTCGACCAGCCCGCTGGGAGGTACTTCGAGACCGCGTCATCAATCGCCAACATCCCCCTGTCCACCGCAATCCCCACCAGGATCGCCACCAGGCTCTTCTGCGCCGAAAAAACATCGCCGGCGTCATCCGCCCCGCACCCCTCGTAGCGCTCAGCCACAATCCTCCCACCATGACACACCAGGAACTGGCTGCTCCGGTGGCGCAGAGCGAACCCAATCGCCTCATCCAGGCCCGCCGCATTCCACCCCGCCGCCCGCGGCAGCGCCACCTCAAACTCCGCCCCCGGAAACACCGATTCGGTCATCCCCCGACTCTACCCCACCCCACAATCAGAGGCGCGCGCGTCAGCAAGCGCGTGACAGCCACACCCCACCACACCCCCAGGAGGCCCGACCGAAAGGAAGGGCTCAAGCCCCAACCCACCACACCCTCCCCCAACCCCAACCCACTCCCCACCACACCAAGTACACTCTCCCCGTGAAAAAAATCAACGAAGCGCGCGACAAAGCGGTCGAGCGAGAGATCGGTTCCTACGAACGGCACATCTTTATCTGCATCGGCCCCGACTGCTGTTCCGAAAAAGAGGGCCAGCGCTCCTGGGAGCACCTCAAGTCCATGTCCTCAAAGGTGAACAAAACCAGCGGCGCCCCAAAGCTCTACCGCTCCAAGGTCGGCTGCCTCCGAATCTGCGAGGCCGGCCCCACCGGCGTCGTCTATCCCGATGGTACGTGGTACGGCTGCCTCACCCCGGAAAACATCGACCGCGTCGTCGAACAACACCTCATCGGTGGCCGAGAGGTCGAGGACCTCGTCATCGGGCGCAACCCGCTGCCGAACGAAAAGTGACACCCGGCACTTTGACATCCGCCGGTGCATTTGGAACGGTGCGGCTATGACTGATGTGATAGCCACGCCTCCCTCGGGCGCAGGGCCGGGAATCCTCCTCGCCCATGCCTGGTGGGGCCTCAACGGGTTCTTCACCCAGCTCGCCGGCCGTCTCGCCGAAAGCGGCTACCTGGTCTTCGCCGTCGACCTGTACGACGGAAAGGTCGCGGCCACCGTCGACGAGGCTGAGGTGCTCATGCAGGAGCAGGACTCGGATGCCGTCCCTGCGAAAGTCGATGCGGCCGTGAACGCGCTCCTCGCCCACCCCGCCCGTAGCGGAGAAAAGCTCGGCCTGATCGGGTTCTCGATGGGTGCGTTCAACGGTGTGCCCGCCGCCATGCGCCGTCCGGAAACATTCGGCGCCGTCGTAACGTTCTACGGCCCCTTCGATGGCGACCTTGCAAAGCTGAGCGCCCCGGTGCTCGGCCACTTCGCCGGCGAGGACGAGTTCGATTCCGTCGAGTACATCCGGGGGTTCGAACAAGAACTCCGGGACGCCGGCGTCGACGTGACGTTCCACTACTACGACGGGCTGTCGCACTGGTTCTTCGAATCGGACCGCCCGGAGTACGACGCGGCGGGCGCGGAGCTCGGGTGGGAGCGGACGCTGGGGTTCCTGAGGGAAAAGCTCGGCTAGCGGCGCCCAATCGCCTCGAGGAATTCGTTCACCGAAAGACCCATGAGCTTGATGGCAGAGTGAAGAAGGCCCGTACTGAGTTCACGGTGGTCCGGGATCGAAAGATTCCCGGGAAGCTCCTCATGACGGTAGATGAAGTGATCGCCACGGACACGAACGAGGTACCAACCACGTTTCTCGGCGAGACGCATAACGGTCTTTCCGGAAACGCCGGTGATTCGGCTCATGCGGCCACGGCAGCCGGAAGGCTAACCGTTGCCGTTTCGACGACGAGGGGCCAACCCTCCTCGCTCCGCCATCCGAGGACAAACGAGACTTCCGCGGCCACGAGCTCCGGGGTCTCAACCAACGGCGCTTCCCCGTGCTCTTCTGCCACCTCAAGCCACAATTCCATGGCTTCCTGAATGTTGCGCAACGTGTCTTCGCGCGTATCGCCCTCGCTGAGGGCTCCCGGCATCGCCGGACAGCTTACGCTGAAGCCGCCGCGTTCCGGATCAGGTGAGAGCACCACGGTGAACGTCCGCATACGTGCAGTTTATCACGCACATTCCACCGCCAATGGCGTATCCTTCACCCCATGGTGACCACACGCACCGAACGTTGATGCCTCGCCACTGAGCGAGGCGGGATACCCACGCTGGAAGCGCCCGGCCCCATGCCGCGGTGCATCTCCTCCGCGTGGCTTCGCGAACCTGCCCCTTCTCCGCTCTCTGCTACCCTTGATTTCGAACGTGCCGACGGCCAGCCCGCGCGAGGCTGTCCCGAGGTTCCAGTTCATGGGATCAGATTTCCGAGATGTTGTACGCAGAAGACCTGACCAAGTCGTTCGGCGCCGTGGACGTGCTGGATGACCTGAATTTCATCGTTGGTGATTCCGAGCACGTGGGCCTCGTCGGGCCCAACGGCGGCGGAAAAAGCACCATCCTCAAGCTCATCGCCGGCGATGAGAAGCCGACCCGCGGCACCGCGGGCTACCGCGGCGGGGCCATCGGCTACCTCCGCCAGGAAGCCGGCCTGAACGATGACAACACGCTCCTCCAGGAGTTGTGGGAAGCCTTCCCGGAGGCCCGCGCCCTCGAACACGAACTCGCCGAGGTTGCGGGAAAAATCGAACGGGCCGAAGGCGACCTCGACACGCTGATCGAGGATCAGGCCCGCCTCTTCGAAGAGTTCGAAGCGCTCGACGGTTACCGCATCGAAGCCCGCATCGGCCGCGTCCTCGATGGTCTCGGCTTCGAACCGGACGACAAGGACAAGCTCTGCGGCGCATTCAGCGGTGGCTGGCAAATGCGCATCGCGCTCGCCAAGGTGCTCGTCCGCCGCCCGGATAACGTCCTCCTGGACGAGCCCACCAACCACCTCGATGCCAAGACACGCGCCTGGCTCGCCGAAGAGCTGCAGGAGTGGGACTCCGCGATGCTCATCGTCACCCACGATTCCGACTTCCTGGATCGCATCGCCGACCGCATCCTCGACCTTCGCGACAAGAAGGTGGAGAGCTACACCGGCAACTACTCCTCCTACCAGAAGCAAAAGGCCGCCCGCCTCCAGGCGCAGGACCAGGCCGCCGCCCGCCAGGAACGGGAAATCGCCAAGCAGGAACGCTTCATCGAACGGTTCCGCGCCAAGGCAACCAAGACCACCCAGGTCCAATCCCGCGAAAAAATGCTCGCCCGCATCGACCGCGTCGAGCGCACCAAGAAAGACGCCGAGGTCAACTTCCACATCACCTCGCACGGCCGCACCGAACGCGACGTGCTCATGCTGAAGCACATCGGCCACGCCTACGACGACAACCTCGTCCTCGTCGATGTGAACCTCCACATCGAACGCGGCCAAAAGGTTGTCTTCATCGGCCCGAACGGCAGCGGTAAGAGCACCCTCCTACGCATCGCGGCCGGGCTCATTGCCCCCACGGAAGGCGCGCTCGAATGGGCCGAACGCGCCCGGCCCGGCTACTACGACCAGCACCAGGACGAGGCTCTCGACCCCGACCGCACCATCCTCGAAGAAGTCCGCACCGTCGCCGGCAGCGCCCCGGACGTGAAGCTCCGTACCGTCCTCGGGCAGTTCCTCTTCCGCAACGACGACGTGTTCAAGCCCGTCAAGGTCCTCAGCGGCGGCGAACGAAGCCGCGTCGCCCTCGCGAAGTTCCTTATTCAGCCCACCAACGTGCTGCTCCTGGACGAACCCACAAACCATCTCGACAAGACCACCCGGCGCAAGCTGATCGAGGCCCTCCAGGGCTATGAAGGCACCATCGTCTGCGCGAGCCATGATCCGGGCATCGTCGAAGGCGTGGCCACCCACGTCTTCGAAGTAAAGGATTGCTCCGTGCGGGAACTGCTGCACATGCGAAAGGATTAGGGCGGCGCGTGGGGGCCCGCCTATGATCGTCGCATGGCCATGCACGGCGAGTACGGGGTGATGGGGTGCGGGTAGCGGCGTTGTTCGTGGTCGTGCTGGTCGTCGCTGCGGCAATTCCGCTCGGCGTGCTACTCCTGCGCGAGGATGCGGATACCCTCACCCCGGCCGTCCCCACCGAAACCGCTGCCGATATCGATGAGCGGTCCCCGTTCGGCTCCGGCGTCTTGCGCAATCTGGAAGTGCGCACCGACCTCGCCGCCGATGGTTCCGTCCAGCTGGCGTACGGCGCGGGCACGGCCCAGGGTGCCGAAGGTGGCGCGCCCCTGGACTTTCGCCTGAGTGACCTGTTCGCCTTCGGCGACCTGGATGGTTCGGGCCTCGACGATGCCGCCATGGTGCTCGTCGTCACCCGGGGAGCCCGCCCGCTCGCCTTGCAGGTCGTCGGCGTGCTCAACACCGTGCCCGTCGAAACCGCGTCCGCCGACCTGCCCGTGGACGCTCTGGTGCGTGAGCTCTCCGTCAGCGCCGGCCAACTGATCGTGCGGTTCCGTGACCGCGCCGCAGGGGAAGAGCGCGTCCGGCGCTACGCATGGCAGGGTGGCGAACTCCGGCTGGTCGCCGACGAACAAGCCCCTCCTGTGACGGGAGGCAGCGAATTCGCCTACGCAATCGAACGCGTCACCGTGCCATCCGGCGGCGAGGCAGTCCTCGACCGCACCCTCCCTCCCGGCGTCGGTGCCGACTTCGTGATTGCCCTCGGCGAAGGCCAGGGCTACTCGCTCTGGGCCCGCAGCGAGTTCTCGAACGCCATCCTCTCCGTGTTCGGCACGCGCGACCAGCGCACCGTCGTCTCCCGGCGCGACTACATCAGCCAGTACACCGGCGTCTCACCAATCGAACAGGACTACGTCGTCCGCGTCATCAACGTCGGCGGGAGCGAACTGCCCTTCCGCCTGACGGTCACAGCACCCGGCGGCACGCGCGAGGCGGGTTCGGGCTCCGTCGTCGATCTCCCGCAGACTGAGCCCCCGCCGGGAGGCTTCTCCCGGCCCCAGGGCGATCTCCCCCTGGCGGCTCTCTCCCCGGCCGCATCGGCTGCGTTGGAAGGCCGCGAGGGGCGAGCGGGCGTCGCCGTCCTGCGGCTCGACGACGGTGCGCTCTTCACGGCGGGTTCGGCCGAGCCCTTCGAACAGGTGAGCGCCGTGAAGCTGCTCATCCTCCTTGCCGCAATGGCGCGAGCCGAAGACGAAGGACGCGCCCTCGAAGCACGGGAACTGGACCTCCTTTGGCCCATGATCACGTTCTCCGACAACGATTCCGCCACCTTGCTCTGGCAGGAGCTTGGCAGCGATACCGGCATCTCCGCCTGGCTCAAACGCGAGGCGATCGAAGGCTTCGCGCCCGCCCCCGGCGACGAATGGGGCGCTACCACCGCGAGCCCGGCGGCGTTCGCCGTCCTGCTCGCCCGGCTGTACAGCGGCGACCTCGTCAGCCCGGAACACCGCGACCTCGCCCTCGAGATGATGGCCGGCGTCATCGATGGGCAACGATGGGGCGTGAGCGCCGGTGCGGCGGAGGCCGGCGCCGCATTCGCGCTCAAAAACGGCTGGTTCCCCGAAGACGCCGGCTGGCAGGTCGTCAGCGCCGGCATCGTGATCCCCGAGGACGCCTCGCGTGCCTACGTCATCGTCGTCGCGACCGACGGCCAGGAAACCCTGGAATACGCCATCGAGACGATTGAGGCCGTCGCACGAGCCGTCGCCGAGGTGGCAGCCGCGGAATAGCGCCGCCGTGGATTGGAATGCGCCGGGGCACGGTGTAGGCTCTCGGCGCAATGCGCGTCGACATCGGTTGCGAACAGTCGGTCCGGGATCCGGCGGGGTACTTCGCCATGGCCCGTGCCCACGGCGATGTGCAATGGAGCGACGCCCAGCATGGTTGGGTGGTGCTCTCGCACGAAGGCGTCGAGGCCGCCTTCCGCGATACCACCAACCTCTCCGCCGACCGCATGAGCACGTTCGAACGCGTCGCCGAAGGCCGTTCACCCGCGTTCGCGAAGGCCGTCGAGATGCTGCACGGCTGGATGAACTTCCGCGATGCCCCCGCCCACACGCACCTGAGAGGCCCGGTGGCCGCCGCGTTCTCGCCACGCGCCATGCGCACGCTGGAATCCCAGGTCTCCGAAATCGTGAACCGCGCCATCGATGGCTTCGAAGGCGACGTTGTCGACCTCAGCGCGAAATTCGCCCGCCCCGTGCCGGCCCTGGTCATCGCCGCAATCCTCGGAGTTGAAGGCGAGGAGCGCGAACGGTTCCAGGAATGGTCCGACGACATGGGCCAGCTCGTGTTCTCGCTCAACCCCGGCCGCGTCGAGGAAGGGCCGGTCTCGAACGCCGCCGCCGAGTTCATGGGGTTCTTTTCCCGCCACATCGAGCGCGAGCGCCACGAGCCGACCGGCAGCCTGCTAACAACGATCGTCA
>CALFYR010000693.1 GCA_937954195.1 uncultured Dehalococcoidia bacterium | reverse complement strand
CCGTAGCGGAAGAATCCGCGACCCGTCTTCCGGCCGAGATGGCCAAGCGATACGAGGCGCCGCAGCAATGTCGGCGCCTTGAATCGTGGTTCGCCGTATTCCTCGAACATGCTCTCGGCGATGAGCTTGAGCGTGTCGAGTCCGATGAGGTCGGCGGTCGCGAGCGGGCCCATGGTGTGGTTGAGGCCGACTTTGCAGGCCGAATCGATGTCCTCAGCGTTCGCGACGCCGGTCTGCAGCAGTTCGATGGCATCGAAGATGAAGGGCACGAGCAGGCGGTTGGCAATGAAGCCGGGGGTGTCCTTCACCTGGACGGGAACACGGCCGAGGCGCTCACAGAAATCGAGCGCGTCCGCGAGAGTCTCCTCGGTGGTGCTGGCCGTGGAGACGATTTCGACGAGCTTGAGCGCCCAGGGTGGGTTGAAGAAGTGGAGGCCGATGACGCGCTCGGGCCGGCTACTCGCCGCGGCGAGTTCGCTGAGCGGGAGCGAGCTGGTGTTGCTGGCGAGCAGCGCATCGCCACGGCAGACCTCGCCGAGCTTGCGGAAGACCCCGCCCTTGATGTCCTGGTCTTCGACGACGGCCTCGATGACGGCTTCCATACGTGACATGGACTTGAGCGTGTCCATATCCGAGGCGCCGCTCAGGCGGTGGATAGCGCCATCGAGTTCATCCGCGGTGATGCGGCCGCGTTCGGCCTCGCGCTGGAGGCGGCGCGTGATGCCTTGAATGGCGTTGTTCACGCGCTGCTCATCGACATCCACAAGGGTCACATCGAAACCGTGGAAGGCAGCTACCTGGGCGATACCGCTGCCCATGAGGCCCGAACCGATGACACCAACCTTTTCAATACGCACGTTGCAAGCCTCTCACGGATATCGCTATGTATCCATAGCCGTGGAAAATAATAGACACGGTGTCGACTTCTGCGCGAGACGGCTCGCTTTGCTAGACTTCGCGCACGATTGGAGACGCGATGTCTGTACCTGAACAAAGCCTGATCACCGAAGAACACCGCGCCCACATTGGGCGCAAAAGCGACCCCGTCGCCGTAACGGTCCGCGAGGAAGACGCGAAGCGGATGCGCGACGTGCTGGGAGACACCGACCCGCGCTACGCGGACGGGACGGGCGTCGCCCCGCCGTACGTGCTGGCCATCTTGAGCAGCGGCCCGCGGCGAGGGATGCCGCAAATTCTGCCCAATGGCCTGCTGACGCAGCAGGAGTGGAAGTTCAGCCGGCCAATCAAGATTGGCGAGGAACTGCAGGCGGTCTCGCAGGTGTTCGATATCCGCGACCGGCTTGGTGGCCGGTACGGATACAGTGTCCTGGTGACCTCCGGGACGGACTACTACGACAAGGACGGCAACCACGTGGCGGCGGCGATGCTGACGATCACGCAGTTCGACCCGAAATCGGGAAGGCAGGGTGACGAATGAGCCAGCGCTACTACGAAGACATCAACGTCGACGACGAGCTTGAACCGCTCGAGCGGATGCCGACGACGGATATGGCGATCGACTTCTTCGGCCGGGACAATCCGACCAACCCGGCATTCTCCGACATTGAGGCGGGGAAGCGGCTTGGGGTAGGCGGGGCACTGGTACCGGGCCTCCTGAAGCTTGCCTGGCTTACCCAATACGTTGGGGCCTGGGCAGGTCTTGAGGGCTCGGTCCGAAACCTGCGGGTGGCGTACCGGCGGCCCGACGTCGCCGACCGGCCGCTGGTGATCGCGGGCCGCGTAGTCGACAAGCGCGTCGAGGACGGCAAGCCGATCGTCGAGCTCGAAGTGGTAACGCTCGCGGATGGGCAGCCTTCGACTCGGGCCAACGTGCAGGTCGAGCTACCTCAGCGCGGTTAGGGGCATCCGCGTAGAATCCCGGGCCATGCCACAGCCCCTTTCTGGACTCCGCGTGCTCGAGTTGGGCACGTTCGTTTCGGCGCCGTACTGCGGAAAATTGTTCGCGGGGTACGGCGCCGAGGTGATCAAAGTCGAACCGCCAGGCGGCGACCTCGCGCGCGCCCACGGACCATTCAAGGACGGTGTCCCGCACCCGGAAACGAGTGCCCTCTACCTGTATCTGAATACAGGCAAGAAGTCGGTCGAACTGGATGTACGGACACCTGAGGGCCGGGCGGCCATTCTGCGGCTGGCCGAGAAGTGCGACGTTGTGATCGACAACTACCGCCCCGATGACATGGCCTCGCTCGGGCTCACGCACGACGACTTCAAGAAGGCGAACCCACGGATCGTGCAGGTTTCAATTACCGCCTTCGGGCAGGAAGGGCCGTACGCCACCTACCGGTCGAACAACCTTGTCGCGTTCGCGATGGGTGGACAGATGTTCATCACGGGGACACAGGACGGTGGCCCGCTGAAGAACGGCGGGTACCAGGCCGACTACCAGGGCGGTTTGAACGGCTTTTCAGCAGGGATGCTTGCCGTGCTGGCTGCTGAACGAGATGGCCAGGGCCAGCACGTGGACATTAGTGTGCAGCAATGCATGGCGCCGCTTCTCGAGGCCGGTATCCCGTACTACACCTACCTTGGCCGGTGGATGGGCGTCCGGCGGGGCAACCACATGGCGAGCTTCATCGGCATCTATCCGTGCGCTGATGGGTACCTGGGCATCCACCTGATGGCGCGAAACTGGAAGCCCTTCACCGAAGTCATCGACCGGCCGGACCTACGGGAGGATCCGCGCTTCGCCACGCAGGCCGCCCGGACGCAACACAACGACGAGCTGATGGCGGAGTTCTACGCCTGGGCCGCGGGCGAGACGAAACATGACATCTACCGACGTGCTGGCGCCGGGCGGGCCCCGATCGCGTTCGTCCACACGATGGACGACCTGCTCAAGAGCGAACATTTGAACCAGCGCGGCTTCATTCAACGGATCGAACACCCCGTTGCAGGAGAAGCAGCGTATCCCGGTCCACCCTGGTGGATGGGTCCGGACGCCTGGAACGGCAAGCCGGCTCCCCTCCTTGGCCAACACACCAACGAGGTGTTGCGGGACCTTGCCGGTCTTCCGGCCGCTGAGGTCGCCAAACTTCGGGCAGGTACAACACCATGAACCCCAGGGAGCAGACGGCCAGGGCGCTCGCCTTCTTCGAACATTGCGATGACACCGGACTTCTCCACCGGTCGCTCGAGGAAGCGGCTCCGAGGGCCAAGAAGATGGTCGCTGGATACCTGGCGAAGGGGGCGGAGGAGGGCATCCCGGGTCCCGCCGATGTACGGGCGGCTCGCGAGCCGGCGAACGCGGACGAAGCGTTGAGAACGCTCCGAAGCGTGAACGATTTCCCCCTGTTCCAGGTGCTGACGCGGGCGATTGGCCAACGCATCGAGGCTATCGAAATCGCCGCGAGTGCGGACTTTCCTGAAGGTGCGCGGGTGATTGTCCCGCAGAAGTCGAGCTACCCGCGGTCGGGCCCGGAATTGGCCGGCACCGTGGAGGAAACCGGGACACAGCTGCAAGTGCTCCTGGACAACGGCGATACGTGGAGTGGGCCCCCGAGCCTTGCTCGGCTGGGAGGAGCCAAATGACGATGCCGCTCGACGGCGTGCGGGTCGTAGACCTGACGATGGTGTGGGCCGGGCCGTTCGGCACGCGCATGCTCGGCGATTACGGCGCCGAGGTCATCAAGGTCGAATCTCCCCGCCAGTGGGACCTGCTGCGCTCGCTGGGACTCATCCCACGGACGACTCCGCGCTGGTACAACATGGCCGCGTACTTCAACCACAACAACCGGGACAAGTATGCGCTGGCCCTGGACCTTAACGATAAGCGCGGCCGAGACGTCCTGCTCGAACTCTGCAAGGTGAGCGACGTCATCGTCGAGAACTTCCGGTCGGACGTGATGGACAACCTGCGTCTGAGCTACGAGGACATCCGCGCGGTGAATCCCAACATCATCTACGTCTCGATGCCCGGACATGGGAAGACTGGGCCCGAGAAGGACTATGTGGCCTACGGATCGAACGTCGAGCAACTCGCTGGGATCGTTTCCATCTCCGGCTACGAAGGCGACGAGCCGATGAAGACCGGGTTCAGCTACGGCGACCCAATGGCCGGCACGGCGCTGGTCGGGGCCGTGGCGACCGCGCTGCGACAGCGGCGGCTGACCGGCGAGGGACTGTACCTGGAGCTGGCACAGCGGGAGAACCTCACCATGTTCGTGGGCGAGTACCTGGTGGACTACAGCATGAACGG
>CALFYR010000692.1 GCA_937954195.1 uncultured Dehalococcoidia bacterium | reverse complement strand
CCAGGTCGCGACCTTCGACCAGTTGGACGCCCATCTGCTTGGCGAGGAAGGTGTGTTCGAAGTAGGCCGAGTTGTAGACACCTGGCGTGAGCACAACTGCGGGTTCCGGCCCGTAGCAACTGCGGACCGCATCGTGCAGGCGGTTCGCATAGTCGTTGACGGGCAGCACGCCCGATTGGGAGAACAACCGCGGCATGACGCGCGTGCTGATCGACCGGTTCTGGAGAACGTAGCTGACACCGCTCGGCGTGCGTCCGTTGTCCTCCAGCACGTAAATCGTGCCATCGGCATCGCGGACCAGGTCGATCCCAGCGATGTGGATCCAGGCGCCGTTCGGCGGGGTGAAGCCGCGCATTTCCGGGCGATAGTTCGGCGAACCGTAGATCGCCTCGGCCGAAATGATCCCGGCATCGACGATGCGGCCTTCGTTGTAGACGTCCTGGCAGAAGGCGTTGAGCGCGAGCACGCGCTGCTTGAGGCCTTG
Organism: uncultured Dehalococcoidia bacterium; assembly: GCA_937954195.1. Taxonomy (GTDB): domain Bacteria; phylum Chloroflexota; class Dehalococcoidia; order Tepidiformales; family Tepidiformaceae; genus Amarobacter. The sequence continues at coordinate 5,283 of CALFYR010000692.1, read as the reverse complement.
CTCTACCCGGTGCCACTCGCTCCCGGAGATGACCCGCGGCACCAGGTCGAACGGGAAGATGCGTTCGATGCCTTCGCTTTCGGAGTAGACGGTGAAGGTGATGCCGAGGTTGGAAAACGCGAGATCGGCCCGTTGCTGAGCTTCGCGGAGGTCGTCGGCCGCTAGCGCGGCGAGGGCGTCGTAGGCGGCGCGGCAGTGAGCGCGGGGAACCCCCGGCCGTACGAACATCTCGTCGTATCCGGTTCCGAAGTCATAGTTCGCCAGCAGGTTCTGCATGCGCACGAAAAGCTACCAACGCGAAGTTTCGGGCCTGTTTCTGGTACGCGTCCGCACCGTTACGGTCGCGGACGCAACCAGGCCGTTCCTTTCCATTATGGACGGGCGCACCAAGCCCTATTAGGGGAATCCCCGCTATCAAGATGAAGCGGACGGCGCGTAGCCTTCCCTTTGAGGCTGTGGAACGACTGAAAGGGCAGTGGCGCGGGAACGAATCCCTCTGGCGTAGGGTCGCGGCGGTTGGCATCGGCGTCGCGGTCCTGGCGACGCTGATCGTGCTGCCCGAACTCGGCCTCCGCCGCATCGACAACGAGGACGACCGGGCGGGCACCCTGGATACGGTGCTCGCAGCGGCGAACCACACGAGCAGCCAGATCCACGCCGTTGCCGCCGGCCCCCTGCGCGAACAATCCGAGAATCCTGGACCGATAACCACGGAGCGCGCCGCCGCTGCCCTGGCCACCGCCCGCGAGACCATCGACGAGCTCCGCGAGACGCTCGTCCTGGCCGATTCCATCGGCGTGGGCCGGGTTGCGGCCGAATACCTCGCCGCGGCCGACAGGTTCGTCCTGGAGGCCGAAACCCGCCAGGAGCTTTCCGCGAACGGCATTCCGGTGGTGGAACAGCCAAACCGGCCGGCCTTCCTTCGCGCGCAGGGCGAACACGAAGCGGCCTACCAGCGCTTCCTGAACGACGTGGTGCGGGTCAACGGCCAGATCGAAGACGACGAAAACGCGGCGATGACCGGCGCTCGCCAGATACAGGCGCTGGCCATCGTGATCGCGCTGATCGCGGCGACCGCCGTGATCGTCTACGAATGGCGGCGCGTTGGCGCCACGTTCAACGTCGAGCGTTCGCGCGCCGAGGCCGCTGAACGGCGGGCGGAGCACCGGGGCGCCATCGTGAACCTCGCCTCGCACGAACTGCGGAACCCCCTGGCCGTGATGTCGCTGAGCGCGCAGATGATGCTGGAAACGGCCCGTGCCGCCGGCGATACCGAGATGGAACTCGCCGCCAGCGATGGACTCGCCGCCGCGCGCCGCTCCGAAGCGATTGTGGCCGAGCTGCTGGACCTCGCCCGGCTCGACGCCGACCGCCTGGACCTGCTGCCGCGCGCGGTAGACCTCCGCGGGACGGTGGAGCAGGCGATAGAACTGACCACCAGCCACCGGGGCCCTCGGCCCGTCGCGATTGCGGGTGCGTTGAACCGCACCGTGCTCGCCGACCCGGGCCGCCTGTCGATCATCATCCGGAACATGGTTGATAACGCGTTCAAGTACTCACCCGATGGTTCGCCCATCGAAATCGTCGTCCACGATGACGCCGGCGGTGTTGCCGTGGACGTTGCTGACTGGGGTCCGGGCGTCGCGCCCGAAGACCGGGACCGGGTGTTCAACCGCTACGAACGTTTGAAGGCCACGCAGCATATTGCCGGTATCGGCATTGGCCTTCACCTTTCGCGGGAACTCGCGCGCCGCATGGGCGGCGAGCTGGAGTTCCGCGATGCCGAACGTGGGGCGCGCCTCCGCCTCGTCCTCCCGGAGCACCATGCTCCCGAAGAGCGGGAAGAGGTACGCAAGAGTGCATGACCGCCCACGCATCCTGATCGTCGAAGACGAGCTGCCCCTACGCCGCCTGATGGCGATGATGCTCGAACGGCACGGCTACCAGGCTATCCAGGCCGCGAACGGCCTCGAAGGCCTCGAGAAGGTGCGCGAACTGGGTCCGCCAGCCGCCGCACTCGTGGACCTGATGATGCCGGTGATGGATGGCGAAACGTTCGCACGCAGCGTCCGCGAACAGTACTCGTTCCCGATCATCCTGGTCAGTGCCTCGCCGGAAGCGGGTGAGGTGGCGGCCGCGCTCGAACTCGACTTCCTGGCGAAGCCGTACGACTTCGATGTCCTCATCGAACGCCTGCGGCTTGCCACGGGAGAGGCCGCGGCCTGACAAGGCGTGCGGCATGTCTTAGACTCCGGCGCAAGATTGAAAGCCTGCCCCGACGGTAGGCGCTCACGCTCAGGAGGTGCTCCCCGTGCCCGACTTCCCTTCGATTGAATGGTTCCAGCAGGCAGCGGACCTGCTCGCAAAGACAGACAGCTACAAGCGCCTCGGCACCTGCGACACCGAAATGGGTGTTCAGGTGGGTGACGAGTTCTACGAGATCGACTTTGAAGCCTTCGGCGTTGCCGACATCAAGAAGATCGATGGGGCACGGGCCGACGAACTCGATTTCACGCTGGTCCAGAGCCCTGAGGCGTGGAAGGCGATGCTCGACGATATCAAGGCGAACGGCCATGCGACCCACGAGTTCACGCTGAACTCGCTGGACCTCCGCAGCGACGAGGAGTTCGCACGCGGCAAGGACTACGTCCGCCGGGATGCGTTCTACCGCTTCAACCAGACGCTGCAGGAATACTTCGACATGTCGGCGAAGATGGAGACGACCTATCCGGCGGGTGTGGCCTAGGAGCGGTCGGTCGGTCCGTGGCCTTGCCACGCACCCGGTATACTTTTCCTCATGCCCGATAAGTCGATCGTCGTCGAAGCGGCCGGCCGCGAGGTGACCGTCACCAACCCGGAGAAGGTGTACTTCCCGAAGAGCGGCTACACGAAGCTCGACCTGGTGAACTACTTCCTCGCCGTGGCCGATGGCGCGCTGGTTGGCGTGCGCAACCGGCCGATGGTGCTGAAGCGCTTCGTAAACGGCGTAGAAGAAGCGCCGTTCTTCCAGAAGCGCGCGCCTTCGAATCTGCCGCCCGGCATCGAAACGGCGCATGTGACCTTTCCCAGCGGCCGCTCGGCCGACCTGTGCGTCGTCGATGACGCGGCGGACCTCGCGTGGGTCATCAACCTCGGCTGCGTCGACCTGAACCCGTGGGCCGTCCGCGCGAACGACGTGGACCGCCCCGACGAACTGCGCATCGACCTCGATCCCACGCCCGAGGCCACCTGGGACATGGTCCAGGACGTGGCGATGCTTTGTAAGACCACGCTCGAGGACTTCGGCTATGTGGGGTACCCGAAGACGTCCGGCAGCCGGGGCATCCACATCAACGTGCGGATCGAGCCGAAGTGGGGGTTCACGGAGGTGCGGCGGTGCGCGCTCGCTTTCGGCCGGGAGATTGAGCGCCGCGCCCCGGAGCTGGCGACCACAAAGTGGTGGAAGGAAGAGCGCCACGGCGTATTCCTCGATTACAACCAGAACGCGCGGGACCGGACGGTAGCGTCCGTGTATTCGGTGCGGCCGACGTGGAACGCGCAGGTTTCGTGCCCGCTGGAATGGGACGAAGTGCCGACCGTGCAGCTTTCGGATTGGACGATCGCGAACGTGCCGCAGCGGTTTGCGGAAAAGGGCGACCCCGGGGCCGGCATCGATAGCAAGGCGTTCAGCCTCGAACCGTTGTTGGAGCTTTCGCGGAAGCAGGAGGAGCAGGGCGAGGGTGACGCGCCATACCCGCCGCATTATCCCAAGGCGCCCGGTGAACCAAAGCGCGTGCAACCATCGAAGGCGCGGATCGAGGGGATGCCGGACATCACCAAGCCGCAAAGACCCCGTAAGCCCACCAAGGCGGAATTGGCCGCATGGGCCGAGAACCCGCCAAAGCGCGGCCGGCGCAAAGCCGGGGATTCCTAGCCCGGCGGGGTGATGCCCTCGCCGACCACCACGTTCCATTCGCGCACGCGCCAGTTCGTCACCAGGCCTGTCGCCACGTATGGGTCGCTCTTCGCGAACGATTCGGCCGCTTCGCGCGAGCGGAACAGAAGCAAGCCCCCATCGAGCGGGTCCGTGAACGCGCCGCCGTACACCAATTCGCCGCGGCCGACCGAGGCGGTCGCCAGTTCCAGGTGCTGGCCACGCACCGGTGCGCGGCGCTCGGCCATGTTCTCCACGTAGTCGTAAAACAGCAGGTACATCATGCGCCGGCTCCTTTCTCGAACACCGCCTTCAACTCGTACGGCACCACAGCCTCGAACTGGTCGAACTTGCACGACTCCGGCGGTTTGTCATGCCGCCATCGCTTGAACGTCGCGGCGTGGCGGAAGCGGTCGCCCTGCAGATAGTCGAATGTCACTTCGCACACGAGCTCCGGGCGGATACGCATCCAGCTCACGTCCTTCCCGCTCGTCCAGCGGCTCGGGGCGCCGGGTGTCCGGCCCGTCCCGAACGAGGCGCTCTCGTCGTCGGTCAGGTACGGCGCGAGGAAATCGACGAGATCGCGCTTCTCCTTCGCACTGAAGCTGCTGGTGTGCCCCACGTGATGGAAGACACCATCATCCGAATAGAGCCCCAGCAGCAGCGACCCCACCGACTTGCCCTCTTCGCCCTTGTTCCAGCGGAACCCGCCGACCACACAATCGGCCGTGCGCAGATGCTTGATTTTTAACATCGCGCGTTTGCCCGGCTGGTACCGGTCGCCGGTCTTCTTCGCGATGACTCCGTCGAATCCCGCGCCCTCGAAGCGGTCGAACCAGTCCTGCGCGGTTTCGGCGCTCTCGGTGGCCGGGGTGATGTAGAGCGGCGGCTTCGCCGCCTCGCAATACCGTTCGAGCCTCGCGCGGCGCTCACCGAACGGCGTGCCCATGAGGTCGTCGCCACCCTCGCCGAGCAAGTCGAACGCCACGAACGCGGAAGGCGTCTGCGCGGCGAGCATTTTCACCCGCGATTCGGCGGGGTGGATGCGCAGCTGGAGTGTTTCGAATTCGAGCCCCTCCCTGCCCATGATGACCACTTCGCCATCGAGCACCGCGGGTCCAGGGAGCGACTTCTGGAGGCCTTCCACCAGCTCGGGAAAGTAACGCCCGAGAGGCTTGAGGTCGCGCGATTGGAGGTAGGGCGGATTCTCGCCGTCGAAGGTCACGATGCAGCGGAAGCCGTCCCACTTCGGCTCGAACAGCCACCCTTCATCGCGAGGGATTTCGGGGGTGAGCTTCGCGAGCATGGGTTCGATCTTCGTCTCGGCCATCGCTGGATTGTCGATTGGTGCGCGGCGCTTGTCGAACGGC
>CALFYR010000691.1 GCA_937954195.1 uncultured Dehalococcoidia bacterium | reverse complement strand
TCATGGGCGGTGGCTTCACCAACACCACAAATCAGGATCGGGCGGTCGCCCTCCTGCGCGAGCTCGATTCGCACCAAACGAAGGAGCCCGGCTTCGCTCAGCCCATGGAGCGCGTCGTCGCGCGCATCATCGACTTCCCTGTGTGGCTCGTCCTTTTCTGGGTCATTGCCGCGGCTGCCTGGTACACCGGCTCCGCACTCGGCGTCCTCGAAGAAACCCGCGTCAACGGCATCGAATACCGCGACATCCCCAACTGGCTCAGCCAGGTCAGCTTCCTCGTCCTGGTCGCCATCATCTTCCTGATGGAACTCATACCCATTGCCCGCTCCGGCCAGACGTTCTCGAAACGCCGCATGCGCCTCCGCGTCGTTGGGCCCGATGGCGAAGCTCCCGGCTATCGCCGTTCCGCCCTCCGTTGGCTCTTGTGCTGGCTCCCGACCGTCGTGACCGCCGGCATCGCAAGCCAGCTGGTCACCACGGCCTGGTGGTGGCCCGCGACCGCCCTCGCATTCCTCACGCTCATCATCCCCGGCTGGATGTTCCGCTCCGACGATCACCGCGGCCTCCACGACCGCGTCGCCGGCACCACCGTCCTCGTTGATCGCTAATTCGCTCGCGTAACCCGTTCGCCACTACTTCGGTGACGGTTCGGTGTCGAACCTCTTCCTATGACCAGCGCACTCACCGCTGGAATCGCCACAGAGGCGGCGAGCGCCGCTGATGCCCGTCGACGCCACGCCCGGACCGAGGCGATCCTCGCCCTGCTCCAGGCCAGCGTTGCTTTCGCGTTCGGCATCGGCGCCTATCTGGGTGTCTTCGAAATCCCCTCGCCCGCCCGCGAGATCTGCGTTGCCTGGGTCTGGCTCTATCACGTCGCGCTCACCGGCTACGCGTTCGCCTACCGCGTCCGCGACCAGGCACTCCCCTGGCTCGAACCGCTCATCCCTCTCTTCGATATCACCTGCGCCACCGCGGTCTACGTCGCCATCGGCGATGCCGTATCTCCCATCTGGGCAATCTATCTCTATGCGCTCATCGCCTATTCCCGGCGCTTCTATGGCGTCCGCTACTCATGGGTCGCCCTCTACACCGTCGCCAACATGATCCTCGGCTGGGGCATCATCGGCAGCACCGATGATGGCCAGTTCGCCATCATGGTCACCATGGCCGCGGTCATCGCTGTCCTCGCCTACACCATCAGCGATTCCTGGCGCGACGCCGAAAGCCGCATCCGCCACTTCGCCGAGACCGATGCCCTCACCGGTGTGGCCAACCGCCGCGCGTTCTTCAACCGCCTCGAAGCCCTCCCCGCCGCACCCGTCGGCATCCTCATGTTCGATCTCGACAACTTCAAGCGACTCAACGACGAGCTCGGCCACCAGGCCGGCGACCGCGTCCTCCAGGATGCCGCGCGCGCCATTGCCGCCAACCTTCCGCCCACCGGCTTCGCCGGCCGCTACGGCGGCGAGGAGTTCATCGCCGCCGTCCCCGGCATCGATGCCGCAACCGTCAAGCTCATCGCCGAAGACATACGCCAGGCCATCGATGTAGCCACCCCAACGACCGTGTCGATTGGCAGCACGCTCGTCCGCCCCGGCGAGAGCCTTGATTCCGCCATCAAACGCGCCGATGAACTCCTCTTTGTCGCGAAGCGTTCCGGCCGCAACCAGGTCATCGCCGAAGACATCCTCCGCTGGGTCGCCTGATCCTCAGTAGCCCATCCGCTGCCGCCAGGCCCTGATCCAACCCGCGTGTTCCTGCTCGTGGTCGCTCACCAGCCCCGCCTCCCCGTACAACGAGCCGTCCAACCCCCGCTCCGGCGCGCGTTCGATAGCGTCCAGCAGCCGCCTCCGCGAATGCTCCAGCTCCCACATTACCTGCGCCAGCGAATGGTCCCGCCGCAATTCGTGACCAAGGTCGTTATAGGCGTCCACATGCGCGCCGGTCATCCGCCACGCCGAATCAAATCCCGCGCTGATGCGCTCCACCTCGCTCGCCCGCAGCTCATCCCACAACACCAGGTGCGAAAGGTGCTCCTTCACGGACCACCCATCCAGCGTCCGCTCCGTCAGCCGCGCCTCATCCAGCCCCTCAACCGCCGCCAGCAGCTCCGCCCGGCTCCCCCGATAGTGTCCGACCAACTCATCACGGTTCTCTGCCATCCGGGAATTCTAGTCCGCGCCAGCAGAACTCGCACACGGGCCTACCGCAGGGCAAATCGCGACTCGCCCCACGATGTCGGCGCCGACGGACCGAACTCCCCCTCTCCCGCAGCGTCGGGAGAAGTCGACCGTGACTCGGAGGGCTTTCTCCCTTTCTCCCTTTCTCCCTTTCTCCCTTTCTCCC
>CALFYR010000690.1 GCA_937954195.1 uncultured Dehalococcoidia bacterium | reverse complement strand
GGCCGTGCTCCGTAGCTGGCGTCATAACCCGCATGTACAAGATAACGGCGCGCGCTGTCGCTCAGTTCAATTTCGATGTTGCGCTCGGCCAGGCGCTTGCGCAACGACGCCAACTGGATGCTGACGATCTCCATCAAATGTTCTTCGGTGAGCGAATGGAAGACGGTGATTTCGTCGATACGGTTGAGAAATTCAGGGCGGAAGCCGCGGCGCAGTTCATCGAGCACGGCTTCTTTCATACGCTCATATCCGGTGCCATCGAATTCGCCGCGGTATTCGAGAATCCGGTGGCTGCCGACGTTTGAGGTCATAATGACGATCGTGTTCTTGAAGTCCACCGTACGCCCCTGCCCGTCCGTGAGGCGCCCGTCATCGAGCAGTTGCAGCAGCACGTTGAACACGTCGTGGTGCGCCTTTTCCACTTCATCCAGCAGAATCACGGCATACGGCCGCCGCCGAATCGCTTCGGTCAACTGGCCCCCTTCCTCATAGCCCACGTATCCCGGAGGCGCACCCAGCAGACGCGCCACCGTGTGCTTTTCCTGATATTCCGACATATCGATGCGCACCATGGCGTGTTCGTCATCGAACAGGAATTCCGCCAGCGCGCGGGCCAGTTCCGTCTTGCCGACCCCCGTGGGACCAAGGAACAGGAAACTGCCAATGGGACGCCGCGGGTCTTTCAATCCCGAACGGGCGCGCAGCACGGCCTCCGAGACAGCCTTCACCGCCTCATCCTGCCCCACGACGCGCGTATGCAACGCCGCTTCGAGATGCAACAGCTTCTGGATCTCGCCTTCGAGCAGCCGCGAAACCGGAATGCCCGTCCACCGGCTGACCACCGCGGCGATGTCTTCCTCATCCACTTCCTCTTTGATTAGCCGCGCGCCTTGCGCTCCGCTGGCCCGCTTCTCTTCTTCCTTCAGCTTGTTCTGCAAATCGAGCAGTTTGCCGTACTTGAGTTCGGCCGCTTTGTTGAGGTCGTAGGCGCGTTCGGCGCGCTCGATGTCGGCGTGCAGTTCCTGGAGCTTCTCCTTCAATTCACGCACCCGCTGCACGGCTTCCTTTTCGTTCTGCCACTGTGCCTGGAGCGAGCCGGATTGCTCCTTCAGATCAGCGAGCTCCTTTTCGATCTTCTGCAGGCGGTCCTTCGAAGCGGAGTCGGTCTCCTTTCTGAGCGCCTCGCGCTCGATTTCCAGTTGCATCGTGCGGCGCAGGATTTCGTCCAACTCCGACGGCATGGAGTCAATTTCCGTGCGCAGCTTGGCCGCCGACTCATCGACGAGATCAATGGCTTTATCCGGCAGGAAGCGGTCGGAAATGTAGCGGTTCGACAGCACAGCCGCCGAAACAAGGGCGGCGTCTTTGATGCGCACGCCGTGATGGACCTCGTAGCGCTCGCGCAAGCCACGAAGAATCGAGATGGTATCTTCGACAGTCGGCTGATCCACCAGCACGGGCTGGAAGCGCCGTTCGAGCGCGGCGTCTTTTTCCACGTGCTTGCGGTATTCGTCGAGCGTGGTGGCGCCGATGCAGTGCAGTTCCCCGCGGGCGAGCATCGGTTTCAACAGATTTCCCGCGTCCATCGCGCCTTCCGCCTTGCCCGCGCCGACCACCGTGTGCAATTCGTCGATGAAAAGGATAATGGCGCCTTCGGAAGACTGGACCTCTTTCAGGACTGCCTTCAGCCGCTCCTCAAATTCGCCGCGGAACTTCGCCCCGGCGATCAGTGCGCCCATATCGAGCGTCACCACGCGCCGGTCTTTCAAGCCCTCGGGAACGTCGCCGCGCACGATGCGCTGGGCGAGCCCTTCGACGATGGCAGTCTTGCCGACGCCCGGCTCGCCGATCAGCACGGGGTTGTTCTTCGTCCGGCGGCTCAGCACCTGAATGACGCGCCGGATCTCCTCATCGCGGCCGATGACCGGATCGAGTTTCCCCTGCGCCGCCATGGCCGTGAGGTCGCGCCCGTAGCGTTCCAGCGCTTCGTAGGTGGCCTCGGGATTCTGCGTGGTGATGCGCTGGTTGCCGCGCACCTGCTGGAGGGCGCCGATCAACCGGTCGTGTGTAATGCCGAATTCCTTGAACAGCTTGCCGGCCAGGCCGGTATCCGTTGCCATCGCCAGCAGGACATGTTCAATCGACAGGTATTCGTCCTTGAGCCGCTTGGCTTCGTCTTCGGCCTTGACCATTACTTGGGCGAGGCGGTTGCCGAGGTAGATCTGATCGGCTGCGGCCGCCGTGCCGGAGACTTTGGGGAGACGGTCAAGTTCCTGCTCCAGGCGATTGCGGAGGGCCATGACATTGACCCCGGTCTTCGTCAGGATGGAG
>CALFYR010000689.1 GCA_937954195.1 uncultured Dehalococcoidia bacterium | reverse complement strand
AGTACTCCTGGGGGATAGCGAAGAGGTCGCGCAGGCGCTCCTCCGAGACGTGGGCCGGGCACGAGCCAATACCATCGTTGTATGCCGCGAGCATCATGTTCTGGGCGCAGCGGCCCGCATCGAACGGATGATCCTGCGACTGGACGAGCACAACAATCACGGCCGCATCGGCGAGCCAGCGCGCCATGGGGCTAAGGTCGGCGATGGCCTGCTTGCCCTCAGCAGAAGAAACGACGACGAACCGGTTTGGCTCAGCGTTCTTCGAACTGGGCGTCATCCGGCCGGCCTGGAGGATTCGGCGGAGCGACTCCGCGTCGATGGGTTGCGGGAGAAACGTGCGGCGGTCGCGCTTGCCGACCGTGCCCTTGTAGAGGTCCATGGGCGGATTCTACGGTGTCCCCGGCGGAGCAGGTCAGTAGCCCAGCGCGCACCCATCCTTGCGGCTCTCGGTAGCGCCGCAATACACTCCTGACTCCGGGTCCCGCCAGATCGCCTGGTAGCCACCGTATTGCGCCGTCACCTGGCGGCCGAGCCGGTGGCCGCGCCGCTTGAGCCCGTCGGCCGCGCCGCCTGGTAGGCCGTCTTCGATGTAGACGGTCCCGCCATCGGTCATCTTCGTGCCGGTCGGTTCACTCGAACCAAGGTGCCGGAAGCGAATGGCGTCGCCGGCCTCCTGCAGGTTCATACCGAAGTCCACCATGTTCACGATGACCTGCGCGTGGCCCTGGGGCTGCATGTCGCCGCCCATCAGGCCAAAGGGCATGACGGGCACGCCATCCTTCGAAGCGAAGGCGGGGATAATGGTCTGGAACGGACGCTTGCCGGGTTCGAGCCGGTTGGCGTGGTTCGGGTCCAGCGAGAAGCCGCCGCCGCGGTTCTGGAGCCCGATGCCGAGCGCCGGTACGGCGTAGCCCGACCCGAACCCCGTGTAGTTACTCTGAATGAAGGACACCATCATGCCATCCCTATCGGCCGCGCAGAGGTAGGTCGTCTCTTTGCGAGAAAGCGCGAGTGGGTCGCCGGGGGCATCGATCAGCGCGGCCCGGTCGGGATCGATGAGGGTGGCACGTTTGCGCGCGTAGTCTTTCGAGATGAGTTCCTGGACAGGCACGGCGGCGAACGCGGGATCCGCGTAGTACTTCGCCCGATCGGCGTAGGCCAGCTTCTTCGCCTCGACCATCGTGTGCCAGAACTCAGCGGAATCGCGGCCCATCGCGGCGAGGTCGAAGTTCTCCAGAATGGTCAGCATCTGGAGTGCGGCGATGCCCTGGCCGTTCGGCGGAAGCTCGTGGACGGTGAGGCCGCGGTAGTCGGTGGAAACCGGGTCGACCCAGGTGGGTTCGTTCCGGACGAAGTCGTCCTCGGCGAAGAACCCGCCGTTCGCGCGTGAGTACGCTGCGATCTCGACCGCGAAGCGACCGCGATAGAACGCCGGGCCAGATCGCACGACATCGCGGAGTGTCTGAGCCAGGGCGCGGTTTCGGAATCGCTGGCCAGCCTTCGGCGACTTCCCGCCCGGCATGAACACATCCGCGAAGCCTGCCTTTGCGGCGTGTTGGTGGGCTCCGGCGGCCCACTCCATGGCGATCACCGGTGAGAGAGGGAAGCCGGTTTCGGCGTACTCGATAGCGGGAGCCAGGAGGCGCTCGAACGGGAGACGGCCGTAGCGCCCGTGAAGCGCGAACCACCCGTCCATGCATCCCGGGACTGACCACGCGTACGGCGAATGCAGTGGGATTGTGCCATCGGTATCAGGCGGGATCCGGTCGATGCTTGCGGCCATGGGGGCACGCCCGCTGGCGTTCAGCCCGGCGAGTCCGTCCTCGTGCGGGTCGTGGACGATGGCAAAGAGGTCTCCTCCGAGGCCACACGCCGTCGGCTCCATGAGTCCGAGGCAGGCATTCGTCGCGATGGCGGCATCGACCGCGGAAC
>CALFYR010000688.1 GCA_937954195.1 uncultured Dehalococcoidia bacterium | reverse complement strand
AGCGAGAGGCGTTCCTGGTCGCGCTCGATGGCGCCCAGCGCCTCCTCTCCCGATTCGGCGGTGATCGCTTCAATCCCGAGCCTCTTCAACATGCCCTGCGCGACGGCGCGGACGGCCGGTTCGTCATCCACCACCAGCACAGTGCCGGCCACTTCGGCTTCTGGCTGCGTCTCCTCGACGCCATCCGGCACGGCCAGCGCCTCAGCGCTCACGGGGAGGATCATGCGGAAGGTTGTGCCATTCCCCGGCCGTGAGCGCACGCTCAGCGCGCCTTTGTGGGTCCGTACGATGCCCAGCACCGCCGCAAGTCCCAGCCCGCGCCCCGTGAACTTCGTGGAGAAGAACGGTTCGAAGATCCGGTTCAGCGTGGTTGTGTCCATCCCCACGCCGTTGTCCATCACGTCGAGATAGACGAACTCTCCCGGGGCCGCATCGCCGCCGGGGAACATTCCCGCAAGGTGTTCCTTCGTCGCGGTGAAACGCCCGGCCTTCACCTCGACCGTTCCGGGCCGGTCGCCGATCGCCTCGGCGGCGTTGATCACCAGGTTCATCACCACCTGCCGGATCTGCGTCGCGTCTCCGTGCACCTTCGGGAGTGCCGCCGGCAGGTCGTAATCCAGCGTTACCTTTCGCGGCATCGATGCCCCGAGCAGGCTGGTCATCTCCAGCACCAGCGCCGAAAGATCGATGGGTTCGAGCACGAAGTTCCCTTTGCCCGAGTAGGCCAGCATCTGGCGCGCCAGGTCGGCCGCGCGCTGGGCGGCGGTCTCCACATCCTTCAGATAACCGGCGGCGGCAACCGGATTGGTGGTCAGCTCCATGTGCGCCAGGCTGGCATTGCCCATGATCGCCACGAGCAGGTTGTTGAAGTCGTGGGCGACCCCTCCCGCGAGCACGCCGAGGCTCTCCAGTTTCTGCGCCTCCAGGATTTTTCGCTCCAGCTCCAGCCGGTCGCGCTCCGCCCGGCGGACGTCGGTCACGTCGCGGATGAGCACCTGGACGCACCGCTTGCCGGAGAAGCTCGCCGGCGAAAGCGCCATATCGAGCTCGGCTTCGCGGCCCGCGTACACCAGGAAACACTTCTCGATGACACGAACGGTCTCCCCCGCCAGAACGCGGTTCACGCGGTCCACCCACTCCTGCCGGTCCGTGCCCCGGAGCACGTCGTACGCTTCCAGCCCCGTAACCTGCCCCGGGTGTGCGAACCCGAGTAGCCCCGCCGCCGCCGGGTTCGCATAGATGACGTCCACACCGTCGTGCACGAACACGGGGTCCGGCGACGATTCCACAAGGCTGCGGTAGCGCTCCTCGCTCTCCCGCATCGAAATCTCTGCGCGCCGCCGGTCGGTCACATCCCGGAACACCGATTGCGTGGCGGCCACGCCGTTGAACGTGGTCCCGGCCGATGCAATCTCGACGAAGAGCTCGTCGCCGTCCGGTGTGCGCATCCGCACCTCGGCGAACTCCGGCACCGTGAAATCGCCCCGCATCGCGGTTTCGATGACGCGGGCAATGTCGTCCGGATGGATGAACGTGAACACGTTCATCCCGATCAGATCCTCCGCCGGCCGCCCAAACATCCGCGCGCCGGTGGTGTTGATGTAGCGAAGCACCCCGCTCTGGTGAACGGCGATGCCGTTCGGTGAAAGCTCCACCAGCCGGCGATACCGCTCCTCGTTCGCGACGAGCTCCTGGTCGGCCCGGATCCGGTCCGTGATGTCTCGGTAGTACCAGATGCGCGCATAGAAGCGGCCATCCGGCCCAAGCAGCGGCAGCGTGTGCGCCTCCAGCGTGCGCCCATCGATCAATTCCACGTTCAGGTCGTACGTGCCCAGCGGCTCCCGGTAGATCTCCTCGACCAGGTCCATCATCGCGGTGGGGTCCTTCAGCAGCGCGCGGACCGCCGCGGCCCGCTGCTCGTAGCCCGCGTTCGCCGTTACCTCATCCAGGCCCCAGAGCTCGAGGAATCGGCGGTTGTAGGAAAGCGTGTCCGAATTTCCGGTGACGATCAGGATCCCGTCGGGCGATGTCTCGTGCTGGTTGCGGAGCAGGGCGCCGATGCGCTGGAGCTCGGCCGCGGCATCCTCCCTATCCACTCTTGGGCGGGCCACCACCACGACGCCTGGCGTCTCGCCACGCATGCGGCGCCCGTCCATATCGAACTGCACCCACGAACCATCGGCGTGCTTGAGCCGGACCGGGATGGCCCCGGACAACCCCGAGGCATTCGCCGTGTCGTGCAGTCCCAGCGTTGCCGACATCATGTCGTCGGGATGCACGAGGTCCAGCGCACTCCAGCCGCACACGTCTTCGGGGCGGCGGCCGAGGTACGCCTCCACACGGTCGTTCACGTACGCCAGCCGGCCTCCCGCGTCGATCAGTACGACGAGGTCGGGGAGGTGGTCCGCCAGCACGTGGGGAACGTGGGGATTGGCTGGTTGTTGCACGGGAAGGGCTATCTCCGGGGAAGCGGGCGCCCTCGAATGGGGCGGCCACGCCGGCGGCACGGGCCGCCGGGCATGACTTTCGCACGCCTGTACGGACATTATCGGGCGTTCGAAAGGGAAGCGGGCGTCAACTTACCGGTCGGAAAGGAGAAATGCGGGTCTTCCCCTAGGTAGCGCCCCGACAACGTAAAGGACGTGCCCCCGACCTACTTGTGAGCGGGACCTTTGCCCTTGCCGGGGTTCGTTGCGGCGTTCCCATTGTTCGCACCAGGCCCATTGCCGTTGCCCGGCTCGACACCGGATTTCGCCTGTCCGGGGGCGTTCTCGTGACCGAAGGCATTTCCGTTGCCATTGCCGGGACCAGCGTCCGAAGTCGCGGCCTCCTCGGCGTCGCCGTCCGAACTGGAATCAGCGCTCACCGCCAGGACCAGCCCCTGGTTTCCGTTGCCGTTACCCTGGCCCTGGCCCCCGTTCTCCCCAGGCCCGACTGCGTTGCCGTTCCCGTTGTTCGATCCGGGCCCGTTGGCGTTGCCGTTCCCGTTGTTCGATCCGGGTCCGTTGGCGTTGCCGTTCCCGTTGTTCGATCCGGGTCCGTTGCCATTGCCGTTCCCGTTGTTCGATCCGGGCCCATTGCCATTCCCCTGCTCACCGGGATCTTCCGGCGGACCCGGGTCATCCGGCGGGCCGGGTTCGCCCGGGTCGCCCTGGCCTGGTGGGTCCGCGGGCGGCTCGCCGCCCTGTCCCGGCGGGGTGGCAGGGGGACCTGGAGGGGTCACTGGCGGCTCAGCAGGGACGTCAGGTTCCACCGGCGGCTCATCGTCCGGGTTCACCGGACCCGCGGGCGGCACGTCGGCAGGCGGACCCTGCGGGTCGGCGGGGGTTTCCGGCCGCTCCGTCTCACCCTTCGCCGGCGGCGCAACGGGAGGCTTTGTCGTGGGCGGTACATCGGGCACAACCGGAGTCGCTTTCGGCGGCGCCGCGTGTGCCGGCGGTTGCGCATCTTCGTCGCTCTCATTGCTGTTCACAGCGCCGGCCCCGGCGGGCGGCTGCGCGTTTCCATTGCCCCCGAACGGGTCCGCGGGCGGCGTAATCTCCGGCCTGGCCGGCTCGCCGAGCGAGAAGGTCACGGTATCGCCGGCAGTCAACGCACTGGCTACGCCCGCCCCATGGACGACCGAGACGACGCCGGAAATCCCGTTTACCGTCACCATCTGTGCGGAGACCAGGAATTCCGCGGACGAATTGACGCTGAGCCTTGCGCTCCAATTCGCTCCAACGAGGTTGGCCGGCCGGTCACCCGTCGCAAGGGTCGCCAGGCCTTCGCCCGTGTAAACCGTCACTTCGCCATCGCGCTCTTCGTACCGGAACGAGGTGCCCGTTTGGAGCATGAGGGCGACATCCCCGCCGAGGCTCACGTGGGTGTACATGGCTGCGACGAACGTCGGGCCCGGCCGAATCGCGTTCACGGGAGCCCCATCCAGGTTCAGCTGGCCGGCGAAGGTCGCCTCACCATGGTCGCTGCCGGTGGTATCGGTCAGCCCCCGCTGCAGGTAGATGCCGCCGATGATGGCCGCGGCGATTCCAACGCCCGCCGGCACCGCTACCCACCGCTCGCGGAATGCGGGGGTCAGGATTCCGGCTTGCCGCAGCGCCTCCTGCTCCCCGAGCGATTCCATAATGCGCGCGCGCAGGGCATCCTTCCGCTCCGGCGCAAGCGCTGGCGGCTGGATGCTGTACAGCATCCGTTCGACTTCGCGGAACTCGAAGGTGTTGTCTGGCCTACGGCGCAGCATCGCCCATCACCTTCCTCATCTGCCGCAGGGCCCGCATCAGCAATGCCCGAACAGCGCCTTCTCGTTTCCCCATGATCGCAGCGATCTCTTCGTGCGACTTGTTCCCGAAATAGCGTAGGACTACCACCTGCCGCTGGTCATCCGTCAGCGATGCGAGTGCGCGGCTGACGGCCAACTTCGCCTCCTGGGGGTCCAATCCCGCAGGTTCATCGTCGTCAGTAATGTCCATGTCCAACATGGGCAATGTGCGCTGCGACGTGCGCCAGTAGTCTCGCACCTCGTTCCGCGCAATCGTAAACATCCAGCTCTGGAACGTCCGTGAGCCCGGCCGGTACGACTTGGCCGAACGCCACGCCTTCAGGAACACGTTGGCCACGATGTCCTCAGCCACCGTCTCATTCCGGCACTGGCCCCGAACGTACGCGTAGAGGTCATCCACCAGCGTGTTGTAGATCAGTTCGAAGGCAGCGCGGTCGCCATCCGCGGCGCGCAGGGCGAGCCGGTCGAGCTCCGCAGCCCGCCGATCCTCGGCCCCCTTGGCCCGCAGGAACGATAGTGATTCCTGCATCAGCCGCCGGTCATCCCGCAGCTGGATACTGACCGTTCACTCGACATACCCCGCAATCATCGCCTCTTCGTTAGGCGATGGCTAGGCTCTTTAACCAGCGGCACCGCATTTCATACCGTATCCTGACAACTCTATGAGTGAGCAATACGCCGCCCGCGACAAGCGCACCGGCCTCGAAATCACCGTCACCGGCGAGTTCCCGCCGCACCCGGATGACCGCATCCGTATCGCCCGCACCACCACGCTCTTCACGCGCCTTATGTCCACAATTCTCTCCACGGAGAACGAGACTGAGCGCCGCGAACGCTTCCTCGCCATCGAAACTCAGCTCGAACTCGCCGAGGCGCTCATCCGGCAGGACATGGCCGAAGTCCAGCGCCTCATGCGGCAGACCCTCGAACGCATGGGCATCTCGCCGGAGGAGATGGACGAGATGGCGAAGAAGATCCTCGAACAGCTTCGCGATGGCGGCGACTTCGAACTGCCGGGCGAAAACCCGCCGAACAACTAGAAGATCGGGTTCACAATCACGGCCTGCTCGCGCGATGGGCCAACCGAAATCAGGTCCACGGGGCACTCCAGCAGTTCTTCCACTCGCTTGATGAAGGCCTGCGCCTCCAGCGGCAGGTCATCGAAGCTGCGCACCTCAGTGGTCGGGGTCTGCCAGCCGGGCAGCTCCTCGTACACGGGCCGCACGCGGTTCAACACCGATTCGCGAGCCGGCAAGCTCTCCAGGATCTTCCCATCGAGCTCGTACGCCGTGCAGATCTTGATGCTCGGAAGCGCGTCCAGCACGTCGAGGCGAGTCAGCGCCAGCGCCGAAAGCCCGTTGAACCGCACGCTGTACTTCGCCGCCACCGTATCCAACCAGCCGATGCGACGCGGCCGCCCCGTGGTGGTGCCGTATTCGCCGCGCCCGAACTCCTTGCCGTGGTCGCGAAGCTGGTCCGCCGTCTCGTCGAAGAGTTCCGTCGGGAAGGGTCCGTTGCCCACGCGGGTCGAATAGCTCTTGAACACGCCAACCACCCGGCTGATGTCGGTCGGCCCGATACCCACGCCGAGCGCGGCGCCCGAGCTCGAGCTGCTGGGCACACTCGAGGTCACGTAGGGGTACGTGCCGTGGTCCAGGTCCAGCAGTGAGCCCTGCGCGCCTTCGAGCAGCACGTAATCGCCGCGCCGGTGCGCGTCCAGCACGATCTCCTGCACGTCGCCGACAAACGGCGAAAGCCGCTTGCCGTACTCGACGTAGGCCTCGAGGCATTCATCGAATGCCAGCGGCTCGCCCCCGTACACGCCGGTGATTACCTTGTTCTGGTATTCCAGCGTCGCTTTCACCCGCGGGATCAGGTCCTCGTTCCGGAGGATGTCGCAGACGCGAATACCCCGGCGGGCCACCTTATCCGCGAAGCACGGCCCCACGCCCTTGCCCGTCGTGCCGATGGCGCTCGCCCCGCGCGCCTGCTCATCCAGCATGTCCAGGCGTTTGTGCCACGGCATGATCAGGTGCGCGCGGTCGCTCACCACCAGCTTGCTCGTGTTGATGCCCTTCGCCTGCAGCCCCTCGATCTCCCCGAGAAGCTCCTCCGGGTCGATGGCTACGCCGTTGCCGATCACACAGGTCTTTTCCGGGTAGAAAATGCCCGCGGGAACCAGGTGGAGTTTGAACTCACCCAGTTCGTTCACAATGGTGTGACCCGCGTTATTCCCTGCGGAATACCGGGCGACCACACGAGCCTTCCGGGCAAGCAGATCGACGATGCGGCCTTTGCCTTCGTCGCCCCACTGCCCGCCAACAACGACGACAATAGGCATGGCAGACACAACTCCGGGCCCCGCTATCGGGGGCCCGTTGACGTAGTTTACAGCGTCACCGCCCGGGGTGCGAGCTTTGTAGTGTCGGATATTGCGCCGCTACATCGAAAAAAGGCCCTCACATGGAGGGCCTTTCTGTTCGAACTCGGTCGGAGAGCTAGCGCGAACCTCGCAGGCGCGGGTCCAGCACGTCTCGCAGCGCATCGCCAAGCATGTTGAACGAGTACACCGTGAAGAAGATGACCAGGCCGGGGAAGATCGCGATGTGCGGCGCCTGCGTCAGGCGGTCGCGCGCTTCGTTCAGCATGCGGCCCCACGATGCCGTTGGAGGCGGCACCCCGTAACCCAGGAACGAAAGCGACGATTCGACCAGCACCGCGCCACCCACCTGGATGGACGCGCCCACGATCAGGATCGGGAACACGTTCGGCGCCACATGGCGGAAGATAATCCGGAGCGGCGTCGCTCCGACCACCCGGGCGGCCTCGACATACTGGTTCTGTTTCGCCGAAATCGCGGCGCCTCGTATGACGCGCGATTGACTGAATGCCGTCAACATGCCCACAGCGATCATGATCCGGAGGTTCACCGGGATCTGCTGCACGCTGGTCACGAAGAGGATGATGAAGATGAGGCCGGGAAGGGCAATCGCCACGTCCACGAGCCGCTGGACCATCATGTCGAACCAGCCACCGAAGTAGCCGGAGATAACGCCCAGCGCCAGTGCGGCCGTCGATGAAATTGTCACCACGCCGAAGCCGATCAGGATCGCGTTTCGCGAGCCGTAGACGATTCGGGCATACAGGTCGCGGCCCTGCTGGTCCTGGCCAAGCCAGTGTTCCGCGGATGGGCCATTGAGCCGATCGAGCAACGAGCTCTTGTTCGGGTCGATGCCAAAGGCGAACACAGCGGGGAAGGCCGCCATCAGGATGAGCGTGATCACCACAAACGCCCCGAACGTGCCGAGCGGTTTGTGGCGGATGAAACTCAGGACGTTGCGCCGCGTCCGCGCCAGGAAGGTGGCTTCCGGCCGCAGTGCATACGCTTCGAGGACTTTTGCATCAGTAGCCATTTATGCGTACCTGATCCTGGGGTCGATGATGGAGTAGAGGACGTCCACGCCGAGGTTGGCGAACACCACCACCACGGCGATGACGACATTCACCGCCTGCACCACCGGGTAGTCGCTCTGCGTGATTGCCGAAACGTAGTACCGGCCCATTCCCGGGATGGAGTACACCTGCTCGATGATGACCGTGCCGCCAACCAGGACGGGAAGCTGCAGGCCAATCACGGTGACCACCGGGATGAGCGCATTCCGGAGCGCGTGCCGGATGATGATCACGCGTTCGCGCAGCCCCTTGGACCACGCCGTCCGGATGTAGTCCTGGCGCAGCGTTTCCAGCATCGTCGAGCGCGTGAAGCGCATGACCGAGCCGGCTAACGCGCCGCCGAGGATCATCGAAGGCACCGCCATGAGTTTCAGGTTGCCTATCGGATTGTCTGTCAGTTCGATATAGGAAGTCGGCGGGACTCCCCACTGGAAGTACCGGCCAGCCATGCTGATGAGCAACAGGCCGATCCAGAAGCCCGGCGCGGCGAGCAGCGCGATAGCGAAGCTCCGACCCGCGTAGTCGGCCCATGTGTCCTGGCGGATGGCCGAGATGATGCCGATCGGCACCGCGATCAGGATCGAGAAGAACATCGCCATCAGGCCGAGTTGCAGCGTCACCGGGAACCGGTTGCCCAGCTCACTCGTCACGCTGCGGCCGCTAATCAGCGATGTCCCGAGGTCAAACCGCACGATGTCGCCCAGCCACCGCACGTATTGGACCGCGATGTTCCCATCGAGGCCGAACTCCTTGCGGATCGCTTCCTTGGTTTCCGGCGTTGCCGCCCCGAATTCGCCAAGGATGATGTCCAGGACATCTCCGGGCACAGCCCGCACGATCACAAACACAATGAACGTAACCCCGAACAACGTCGGGATCATCAAAAGCAGGCGGCGAAGCAAGTAGCGTTGCATGCGGTTCAGCCTCTTCGGACGGTTTGAGGGGGTGGGCCGGGTGATACCGGCCCACCCCCTGTAAGTTGACTGGTGCGCTGCTTCCTGACCTTAGAGGTCGAGCCAGACGAACGCGGTTTCTTCCGTCGGTCCAGCGTACGAACCGGGGACGGTCTGGGTTTCGATGTTCTTCACGAAGCCCTGGTAGCCCGTCCAGCCCGTGCCGGCGCCAACGTTGTTCGGGATGTAGTACATGTTCTCGGCGTTCTTCCGCTGGATCTCGTGGAACACTTCGATGCGCTCCTCCGGGTCCAGGGTCGTCTGCTGCTTGTCCGCAAGCTCGGTCATCTCCGGAGTGATGATCCGGCTGTGGTTCAGCGGGTTGTCGCGGAACATGCGGTTCGGGTAACCACTCGCCTCCGGGAACGGAGTCTCCAGGCCGAACGCGATACCAGTGAAGTTGCCCTGGAACGTGTTCGGGAAGTAGATCGAGTTGTAGTCCTGCGGGTCCACCGTGAGGTTGAAGCCAACGGCTTCCAGCATCTCGATGTGAGCTTCCGCCACCGAGTCGAACACCGAGCCGTAGCGGACCGGCGTGTACTGGTAAGTGGTGGAGATCTCCGGGAAGCCGGCCGCCGAAAGCAGCGCAGCCGCTTCGTCCGGGTTGTACTCGAAGTACTTCTTCGATTCGCCCTGGGCGTCGGACAGCGGGTCGAGCCAGAAGCGCTCGTTGCCGGCCGGGATCAGGTTGTTCCAGCGCTCCGAAACGTTCAGGCCGGCGGCCTTCAGCGTCGAAACGTTGTACGCGAAGTCGAGCAGCGTGCCGCGGTCGATCGCCATCGAGATGGCCTGCCGCACGCGCGGATCCTTGTTCCACGGGGAATCCGGGTTCGGGTCCATGAAGAAGAACGACAGGAGCTGCGAAACTTCGCCGTACAGCTGCACATCGGGGAACGAGTTCTTCACGTTCACGATGTCGTCAGCGGCGATACCCGAAACGTGCGTGTTGCCGGCCTGGAACTGGGCCAGGCGGTTCGCATATTCCGTGATGATCGAGACTTCGACGCGGTCCATGAGCGGGAAGCCATCGAAGTGCCAGGCGGGGTTCCGGTTGAACGAGTACTGGCTCGAAGCCTGGTAGCTATCGAACACCCACGGGCCGGAACCGATCATGGTCGTGGTCGGGTCGAACCCACCCTCGGCCTCGGTCGGCATCACCCAGAAGTTGTTCGCATCGGTGAACACGTCCAGGAACGCCGCGTTCGGCGCCTTCAGGGTCACGATGATCGTCTTGTCGTCCGGGGTCTCCAGCTTGTCGACGAACGCAACGTTCGCGCGGTTCGGCTGCGCCTCGTCCGTCATCCGGCTCCAGGAGAACTGGATGTCGTCCGCGGTGATGGCGCGGCCGGAAACCGGGGCCAGGTCGTGGAAGTTGATGTTGTCGCGGAGCGTAATCGTCCAGACGGTGCCGTCCGGGTTCGATTCGAACGACTCGGCGAGGTCGCCGGTCGGGCGGAGGTCCGCCTTCGCCACGCCAGGGGCCGCGTTGTACTTGAACAGGCGGCTGTAGGCGTACGAAGCGACACCCTTCGCGGTGAAGGAGGTCGAGCCGTACGGGTCGATGCTGGCCGGGTCACCGGTCGCATCGAGCTTGTAGATACCACCGCGCTTCGCGTTGGCGTACGGGTCGGAAGGCGTGGGCGAAGCCGCCGCCGTTTCCGATGCCGCAGCAGTCGGCGATTCGCCGCCCGAAGGCGTATTTGTTGCGGATGGCTCGTCGTCGTCGTCGTCACCGCACCCGACGAGAGCGAGGCCGGCCGCGCCGGCGCTCAGAGTTGCGGCACCGCCAAGGAAGCGCCGCCGGCTCCGGCGTGCTGCCCAATAGCGATCCCAATACTGTCCTGCCATGAATTCCCCCTGCAGTTTCTGCGTGGTCTACCGGTACTTACGTCACCGGCAGGTCGATAGGATTGCCCTATCCAGGCTATACACAGCTATAGCTTTCCGGAATGTCTACCGGTACCGCTGCATCCTGTCAACTCTTTTACCGCCGCTAGTCCCGTCCAAACCTGCCCAAAAAACGACACGTCATCGAATACGAGCCGCGTGTTTACCGGCCAGTAATGCGCGTCGCGCCAACAGTTAGCACCATCTCGCACCGTGATACTGTTTACCGACCGGTAAACATTACGCATGGGGATATTCCGGGCGCGCCGACGCCACGCCCCATCCCGGGGCGGGTCACAAGAGCAATCCAGGAGCGTCAAGGAGAGGCTGGAGCCTCGACACGGATTCGAACCGTGGACCTAGCGATTACGAATCGCTCGCTCTACCAACTGAGCTATCGAGGCATTCGCGAACAGCTATCGTAGCGCCCTCGCGCCGTTGGGTGAACTCTAGTTCGGCTCCAGCAGTTCGAGCAGCGCGCCCACCTGCCGGGCGCTTTCCACCGGGTGCCGCAACGGCAGCTCCGTGTTTACCTCGTAGTGGTTTCGCCGCCCGACCCGAGCCCGCGTCAGGTATCCACCGTCGCATAAGTCCCGGATGATTCGCTGCGCCGCCCGCTCGGTTATCCCGACGCGTTCAGCCACTTCCCGAAGCCGCATCGAATGGTCCGAACTGATGCATAACAGCACGTGGGCGTGGTTCGTCAGAAACGTCCACGTGTTGGTTTCCATAGCGCCGTAGCCTAGCAGGGAACGACGTACCGCACAGCCGTCAGGCAGCCTTGCGCTGCTCCGTCCGGAACCGCTCGCGGAACTCCGCCGCGTCGCGTAGCGCGGCCACCGCCTGCGCCTTGCGCCGCTTCTTGTTCAACGCCCGCCGGCCGAACCGGTTCGCCACTTCGGCCACCAGCCCAAACGCCAGCACCACCACCATCGTGATCGACCAATCCGCCACACCCTGGTACCCGGCAAACGCGATGATACCCGCGATCAGCACCGCGGGATTCCGTACTCCCCAAAGCCAGAACACAGCCATATCCGAACTATCGACGCGCCAGCGCCCGTTCGACAGACTCGTAACTCGCAACTGGGCACCGCGCACTCGGCACTATCTTTCTGCCCGCGGCTCCCAGATCCCGCACGTCGTCTCCGCGTCATCAAGGAACGGGCCGACGCACTCCCGGCCGTCGCGGATGATGTGCCGGCAGATGTTGATCAGCCCCTGGCCCAGCCTGTGGCTCCCCATCGTCACCTGCAGATAGGCGCACTTCGCCGCAAACCGGTAAGGTTCCGGGTTCCCAGTGAGTGGATCCATCGCTTCACTGTAGCAGCGGCCGAGTTCTGAGGCTCCCGCCCGCGTCGGGGCTGCCTCACTCGTTGGCGGCGCAACGATCACCGGGACCACGGAGGACGCGCATGGAAACGCGACGGCTTGGCCGTATCGGCTCGGTCAGCGCCCTGACGCTTGGCGGCGGCGGGGTGGGCCAGGTCTGGGGTAGCACTGACCGCCACGAGGCGGTCGCCACCGTCCGTGCCGCGGTCGATGGAGGTATCACGTGGCTCGATATGGCGCCGCTCTATGGCAACGGCGAGGCGGAGTCCGTCGTGGGCGAGGCCTTCAACGGCTCCCTCCCGGATGGCGTTCGCGTTTCCACCAAGCACCTCGTCGGGAACGCTCCGCCGGCTGAAATCCCGACCAACATCGAACGCTCGCTGACCGAAAGCCTTGAGCGCATGAGGCTCCAGCACGTCGACCTGTTCGTGCTTCACGGCATGATCTGCCCGGATAGCGTCGAGAACTCCCGCGCGGTCAAGCGTTCTGTGTTCGAACAGCACGTCCGCCCGGCCTTCGAAGCACTGGTCGCCTCCGGACGGGTTGGCGCGTGGGGTATTACCGCCGTCGGCTACCCGTCCGCAATCATCGAAACCCTGAACGCCTCACCCGGGCCCGCAGCCGCTCAATGCGTGACCAACCTCCTCGGCTCCGCCGGCAGCATGTGGCGGATCGAAGGCGACTTCGATGCGGCTGCCATCCTCACCGCCGCCACATCGAACGATGTCGGCGTGATGGGCATACGTGCCGTCCAGGCTGGCGCGCTCACGTCCGACCTCGATCGCGAACTCCCGGCGGACCACCCGGAAATGCGGGACTTCCAGCGCGCCGCGCTGTTTCGGGCGCTCGCGGGAGAGCTCGGGCAATCACCGGCGTCGCTCGCCCACCGCTACGCGCTTTCGATGCCCGGCGTCTCGACGGTCATTCTCGGGGTGAAGAACCGCGTCGAACTCGCCGAATGCCTCGCCGCCGAAGCGGCCGGCCCACTGGCGCCGGAACTCATCGCTCGCATCGATCGATCCGTCGCGCGATAGGGGCCGGCGGACCGGTCAGCACGCTGGACTTGTCCCAGCGGGCGCCTTCGTTGCCTAATACCGGCCATGTCCATCCCATTCGGTTCAAGCGGCGCGGCCGCCACGTACGAAACCGGCGTGTGCGTCGTTGGCGGCGGTATCGCCGGCCTCGCCACCGCCATCTCCGCCCGCCAGGCCGGCGCCGAGGTCATCCTCATCGAAAAGGCACCGCGAGAAGGCCGCGGCGGCAACACCCGCTTCGCCGATGCGCAGATGCGCTTCCCCCACGAAGCCGACGAATACGGCGTCCGCGATTACACGGTCGACGACATGTTCGAAGACCTGATGCGCATCTCGCGCGGCCGCGCGAATCCGGAGCTCATCCGCACCCTCTGTGAAAACGCCCGCGAAACCGCGGAGTGGCTCACCGGCATGGGACTTGAGTGGGAGAAGGGATACCCGCACACGGCCGGCTACCGGCGCAGCCCCGCCGCGGGTGGCCAGGGCCTCGTCGACCTGCTCTACCGCCGTCTCGAAAGCATCGGCGGTATCGTCGCGTACGAGACCGGAGCCATGGACCTCATCGTCACGGCGGAGCGACGGATTGCGGGGGTGCGGGCCATCGGCCCCGAAGGCGTCACCGACATCATCGCCTCCGGCGGCGTGGTGCTGGCGTGCGGTGGGTTCCAGGCGAACGTCGAGATGCGCGTGCGCTACCTCGGCCGGTACGCGGATTCGCTCATCCTTCGCGGTAGCCGCTACAACACCGGCGAGGGCCTGCGCATGGCCATCGAAGCCGGCGCCATGACCGCCGGCCAGTGGGGCGACTACCACTCCGCAGTCCTCGATGCGCGCTCGCCGAAGATCGAATGCGGCGTCACCGCGCTCTACAACTACCAGATGGGCATCTTCGTCGATAAGCAGGGCCACCGCTTCCTCGATGAAGGCGAAGACTTCCGCGACCACACCTACGTGAAGTTCTCGAAGTTCATCGTCGAACAGGCGGGCGGCGAGGCGTGGTGCATCTTCGACCAGAAGGCCTATCAGCGTGAGGAGTTCGCCCGCGCCTGGCGGCCCGTGGGCCCACCACTCGAGGCGAACACCCTGAAGGAACTCGCCGAGCAGATGGACATGCCCGCCGAGAACTTCATGGAGACGGTCGGCAACTTCAACGCCGCAGTGCAGCCCGGCGAGTACGACCTGGACCGCCTCGATGGCAAGCGTACGCTGGGCATCACGCCGCCGAAGAGCAACTGGGCGCTGCCCATCGATACCCCGCCATACATCGCCATCCCGGTCACCGGCGGCATCACGTTCACCTTCGGCGGCATCAAGTGCGACACGAGCGCCCGCGTGATCGACACACGCGAACAGGTGATGGAAGGCCTCTACGCGGCCGGCGAACCGATGGGCGAGATCTTCTACTACAACTACCCCGGCGCCAGCTCCGTCATCCGCGGCGCGGTGTACGGGAAGATTGCCGGAGCCCACGCCGCCGCCCGCGCATGAACGGACTGTAGTCGCGGCCCTCCGTGGCCGCTGGCGCCAGCCAACGGGTCGCCCCCCGTCAGCCGGTGTCGTACCGTGTAATTACCGCGTATGAGCCACGCCCCAAAGCAGTTCGGGCGCTGCGCCGACGCAGGAAGAAGTGATGTCCAAACAGCGCATGCCGGACGGATGGACTGAGGAACAGATCGCCGCAATCGCGACGTACTACGACAATCAGTCGGAAGATGAAGAACTCGCCGAACTGGAAGCGGCCTGGGCCGCCGAAGAAGGCTGCACCTTGATCGGGTCCCCAGTGTGCTAGTGCCCGCGGTGGAAGAGCTCATCCGAGTCTACGAAGCAGCCCGCGAAGACCTGAAGGCCTCCTAGCCACCGACGCTCGACCCCGCCTACGCCCGCGCCAGGTGCTCCCTCAACGCCGCCGTCACCACCTCCGGGTTCTCAAGCGGCGAGTGATGCCCTGCCTCCGGCACCTTCACCAACTTCGCACCGGGGATCGCCGCGGCGATAGCTTCAGCCTTATCGGGCGTCGTCGCGGTATCCAGCTCACCCACAATCACCACCGTCGGCACCGAAATCGTACCGAGGCGCGCCGTAAGGTCCGTCCGGTTCGTCACCGTCCGCAGCGCCCGGCCGGCGACCGCTTCCTGCTGGTTCCCGCAGAGCTTCTCGATAACGGCAGCCTTCCGAGCCGGGTCCGAGAGATACGGAGCACCGAACAGGATTCCTGCCACCGGTTCCGCCACCGCGGCCCAGCCGGCCGAGATGATCGCGTTCCCGAGCCCGTGATAGGCGGCCACTGTCTCCGCCGCCTCCGACTTCGCATCCGTATCGAGGAGCGCCAGGCTTCGCACCTTGCGCGGGTGTTCGAGCGCGAGGGGCATCGCCGTCATACCGCCCATCGAGAGCCCGATGACATGCGCCCGCTCGATCGCGAGCGCATGGAGGAACCCAGCCATGTAGTCGGCCAGATCGAAGAAGGAGTAGTCGTGCTCGACATCCGGCGTCTGGCCGTGGCCGATGAGGTCCACCGCGATGCACCGGTAGCTGTCCTGGAGCGCCGCCACCTGGTGGTCCCACAACGAGTGGTCCCAGGTCAGGCCGTGAATGAACAGCACGGGGTCGCCCGAGCCCGTATCCGTGTAGAAGAACGTCGCGTCGCGGACCGCCTGGGTGGGCATGGTCGCTGCCTCCTGGTAGATGCTGGGGCGCGGAGTATAGCGGTCTGAGGGCATTCCCCCTCAAGGTCAGGGATTCCCCGCCGTTAATCCCGTTATGGAAGAAGAGCTCGGCCCTATCGGCCAGGCGAACCCCGGCTCGCCCGTGACCATCATCCCCCGCTCCGATTGCCCCGGCGGTACGGGCGTCCTCAAGTCCGCGCAGCTCATGGCCATCCACATCACAACGGATGCCTGCCCATGGCAGCCCGGCGATGACGTGATCGTCTCGAGCGGTACGCCCGGCCAGACCGTCGCCGCCCTCGCGCGGTTCCGCGAAGCACGGCCCGGAGTCGCTGTCTTCACCCGGCAAAGCCCCTGGCGGCCCTTTAACCGCCGAGCCTTCACGCGCTACGCGGTGCGCCTCCAGGTCATGGTCGG
>CALFYR010000687.1 GCA_937954195.1 uncultured Dehalococcoidia bacterium | reverse complement strand
CTCCATCTCGTCCTCGTTCCAGCCGCCGCCGATGCCGAACAGGAACCGCCCGCCCGAAAGGAAGTCGACCGAGGCGACTTCCTTGGCGAGCGTGATGGGGTCACGTTGCATGACCAGGCAGATGCCGGTGCCGAACTTCAGGTTCTTCGTGACGCCGGCAACGGCGCCACAGGCCACGAACGGGTCCAGCGTATGGCTGTATTCCTTCGGGAGCGGCCCACCGCCGGGCCATTCCGTCCGGCGGCTCGTGGGGATGTGCGTGTGTTCGGGGAAGAAGACGGATTCGAACCCGAGGTCTTCCGCGGCCTTGCCGAGTTCGGTGACGGGGATGGCGTAGTCGGTGGGGAACATCTGGACGCCGTACTTCATGTGGGTCCTCCTCTGTGGTGCGTGGGAGGTGGGATTGTATAGGGAGAAAGGGAGAAAGGGAGAAAGCCGGTAGGCGCGGGCATGGCCTGATCCGAGCGTGAAGCGAGGTCGGGATAGAGTAGAGCAATGCAGCCGAGCCACAGGATCACCGTTGAACCCGGCAAATGCGGGGGGAAGCCGTGCATCCGCCGGTTCCGGATCCGCGTTGTGGATGTGCTGGGCCTGTTGGACGCCGGTGATTCACCCGAGACGATCGTCAACGACTTCCCAGACCTGGAGCCCGAGGACATCGAGGCGGCCGTCGAGTACGCCAGCCTCTACTTCTCCTCAGCCCGCATCTTCCAGTAGTCCGCCAGCGCCTGGCGGATCACCTCTTCCGCGCGGATGCGGCCCTCGAAGGGGTCGACCACCACTTCCTTCTCTTCGAGCACCTTGTAGTCCAGGAAGAAGCGGCTGATCTCGTTCACCAGGTGGGGCGGTGCGTCCTCAAGCTCCTTGATGTGCTTGAAGGCCGGGTCGTTCACCGGGACCGCGAGGATCTTCTCGTCGGACTTGCCCTGGTCACGCATTTTCATCAGGCCGATGGGGCGGACGTAGACGAGCGTCAGCGGGTGCACCGGCTCCTGGCCAAGGACGAGGACATCCAGCGGGTCGCCGTCATCGCAGTAGCTGCGTGGGATGAAGCCGTAGTTCGCCGGGTAGCGGACCGAGCTGTAGAGCACGCGGTCGAGGACGAGGATGCCGCTCGCCTTATCGAGTTCGTACTTGTTCTTGCTGCCTGCGGGGATTTCGATGACGGCGGGGAGTGCCGTGCCAATTTTCGCGGGGTCGACGGCGATGTCGTGCCAGGGATGCATGATCGCTCCGAAGCGTTTGGATTGAGTTTCGCACGTTGGTGGCTGCGCGCTATGCGTCACGGACCTCTTGGAGGTGCGGAAGGTCCGTTCGAACGTGGCGCGCATGACCACCCTTTCCGATATCCGAACCCGGGTCCGCGAGGACCTTCGAGACAGCGACGCCGAGCGCTGGCCCGATGACCAGATCGACCGCCACATCGCCCACGCGCTGAGCGACCTGAGCCTTGCGGCGCCGCGCGAACTGACCGACGAACTCGCGACAACGAATGGCAGCCGCGCTCTCTCGCTCGCCACCCTCGAAGGGCTCATCGAGGTGGAGGCGGTCGAATACCCCGCCGGGCAGTTCCCGGCCGCGTTCGTCAGCTTCTCGACCTGGGGCGGGACGCTGACGGTGCAGGGGCCGGCGGTGCCAGACGGTTCGGACGCGAAGGTCTACTACCTGGCCACGCACACGCTGGATGACGAGGGGACGACGGTGCCGGAGCACCTGCTCGACGTGCTGGCCACGGGCGCGAGCGCCTACGCCGCGCTGGAACTCGCGTCGTTCACCGCGGACCGGCTGAACCTGGACCCGAAAGCTTCCGAGAAGCACCTTGCGTGGTCGCGGGCGCGGCTCACGGCGTTCCAGCAGCTGCTCCACACCTATGGCCGGAAGAACCGGGTCCGCGAGCGGCGGCTCTACGTACCCGCCTGAATCAGTCCAGCAGTTCGCTCACACGCACCAGTTCGAAGCCGCGGTCGCGCAGCCCTTCGACGATGGCCGGGAGCGCCTCGAAGGTGTTGTAGCCGCCGAGATGCATGATCACGATGGAGCCGCCCTGGGCGTTGTTCAGAACTTTGGTCGAGATGTCGGCCGCGCTGGGGCCGCCTTCTTCGGGCGGGCGCCAATCGATGGTGTCGACGTCCCACATGATGGTGTAGGCGTAGCCGACGGCCCCGACCGCTTCGAGCACGTCCGCATCGACGCCGCCATAGGGCGGGCGGAAGAGCGGCGGCATG
Source organism: uncultured Dehalococcoidia bacterium (assembly GCA_937954195.1). GTDB lineage: Bacteria > Chloroflexota > Dehalococcoidia > Tepidiformales > Tepidiformaceae > Amarobacter. The sequence continues at coordinate 439 of CALFYR010000687.1, read as the reverse complement.
CTCACTGTCGTGTAGTTGGCGACGGCCGCCTCCGTGCGGGCGAGTTCGTCGGCAATTTGCGCGTCGGTAAGGTCGCGGAAGTCCGGGTGCGAATAGCTGTGGTTGCCGAGTTCGAACAGATCCTGGTGGTCATCGATGATGCCGAGCACCTTGCGGCCGGCGTCGGTGTTGGGGTTTTCGGCCATGGCGCCGGTGATGAAGATGGTTGCCCGCACTTCGTTCGCCACCAGGTAATTCATGATGTCCAGGGCGGGGTCGACGCGGCCTCCCATATCGAAGGTGAGTGCGACCTTGTTGGTGCCGCGCGGGCCATGTTCAAGTTCAAGGCTGACGCCACCGGGAGAAGCGGTAGCGCTCGGACCGGGCGTTACTGAACCGCTTATCGGAATGATAAGAACGTCGCCGGCCTCGATCTGCGAGGGGTCATCGATGTCGTTGA
>CALFYR010000686.1 GCA_937954195.1 uncultured Dehalococcoidia bacterium | reverse complement strand
CGGCGAGCAACGCCGATCTTGCAAAGCTATAACACTTTCGACTTTCCCTCTGCTTGCCGCCGTATGATGGCCGGTGGGCATCCCGCTGGTGGCGATGCGCCGAAAGAGCGTGCACACCACCAAATCACTCGCACGGGATGCAAAGGAGGCGGCCCAAGCCGGTCGCAGTGCGCCGTTGGCTGGCGCTGAATAAGGAGGGATTCTTGAAAGCCAACCTGTTAGGACGGTACCCGGCACGGCCGGGCTGGTTGCTCCTCATCCTGAGCATCGTGCTCATCTTCCCGGTCGCGATCGCCTGTGGCGATGACGACGACGACAACGGCAATGGCAACGGTGGAGGCGAACCCGCGCCGGGCGAAGTGGACATCCTCGGCATTTGGGGAGCCGAGGAGCTTGAGAGCTTCGAAGCAATGGCTGCCCCGTACGAGGACGAGGGCGGCGACGTCAACTTCACCGGTACACGGAACATCACTGCCGACCTGACGCTGCGCGTGGAAGGCGGCAACCCTCCGGATATCGCGATTCCCGCTGAAGTGGGTCTGTTCAACCGGTTCGCGAGCGAAGGTCTCCTGACTCCGCTGAGCGCCTGCACAGGGCTCGAAGACCTCATTCGCGACAAGTATCCGCAAGGGTTCATCGATCTCGGCACCGTCGATGGGGAGCTGTATGGCTTCTTCATGAAGGCCGATACGAAGGGCACCATCTGGTACAACCCGCAGGTCTTCGAAGAGAACGATGTCGAACCGCTCGACGCGGATTCGAGTTTCGATGACTTGCTGGCGCTGACCGATCAGCTCCGCGAAGCCGGCATCGCGCCGTGGTCCATCGGCGTCGAAAGCGCTGAGGCGAGCGGTTGGCCGGGCAGCGACTGGCTGCAGCAGATCATCCTGAACGAGGCCGGGACCGAGGTGTACGACGGGCTTATCGATGGCTCGATCCCGTTCACTGACGACCGGGTGAAGGCAGCGTGGGAATCGTGGGGCGAGCTTGCCCTTGGCGATGGCAACACAGTCCAGGGTGGCGGCACGGGCATCAACGCCACCAACTTCCAGGATTCCAGCTACCCGCCGTTCGAAGACCCGCCACGGGCCGCGATGGTGGCGCTCGGCGGATTCGCGGGCGGGTTCATTGAGGACCAGTTCCCGGAAGCTGTCCCGAGTGAGGACTACGACTTCTTCACGTTCCCGGGTGGCGGAATCACCGGTGGCGCCAACATCGTCTACGCCTTCAATAGCGACCCGGCGACGTGTTCGTTCTTGCTCCACCTGGCCAGCGGCGAAACGCAGCAGATCTGGGTGGAACGCGGCGGCTTCACCTCGGTCAACAGTGACGTGAGCCTCGACGCCTACCCGGACGAAGTCGCCCGGAAGCAGGCCGAGCAGCTGCTGGACGCCGAGACGTTCCGGTTCGACCTGGACGACGCGATTGGCGGGGCGCTCCAGACCGCCTACTTCCAGGGCGTCACGGAGTTCCTTGATAACCCGGACAACCTGGACGACATCCTGGCCAACATCGAGTCCACCCGCGGCTCTGAGTAGCCGGTCCGCCTGTTTGGAGGGGCCCACCCGGGCCCCTTCAACCTTTCCCCCGAGAGGAGCTGCGCATGGCAGGCCGCAACCCGTGGACGCCGTGGCTCTGGATGTCCCCCGCGATCATTCTCCTGACCGCGTTCCTGGTGTACCCGGTTATCGATACGCTGCGCCGGAGCTTCCTGGACGCCCGTTCGAACTCGTGGGTTGGGTTCGATAACTACCAGTTCATCATCGACAACCCGCAGACGCTGGCCGCCAACACGCACTCCGCGCTGCTCAACAACGCGCTCTGGCTGATCGCGTTCCCGCTGCTGGCCGTGCCGCTCGGGCTCATCCTGGCGGTGCTGACTTCGCGCGTGAAATACGAAGCGGCGGCGAAGGCCGGCATCTTCATCCCGATGGCGATCTCGTTCGTCGCGGCGGGCGTCATCTGGAAGTTCATGTTCGAATTCAACGCGAACATCGGCACCGTGAACGCGGTGACGGGCGGCGTGGGGCTGGACCCAACCGCATGGCTGCAAGACCGTGGCGGACTCCAAACGTGGCTCACCGATGCGGGCCCGGACCAGTGGTGGGGCCCGCTGCAGATCAACAACTTCGCGCTCATCTTCGTGGCGACGTGGATGTGGACCGGGTTCTCGCTGGTGGTCCTTTCGGCGGGGCTCAAGAGCATCTCGACGGAGATGCTTGAGGCGGCCCGCGTGGACGGCGCGACCGAGTGGCAGATCTTCCGCCGCATCATCATCCCGGTGCTTTCGCCGACCATTGCCGTGGTCACGACGACGCTGGTGATCCAGTCGCTGAAGGTGTTCGACCTTGTGTGGGTGATGTCGGGTGGGCGGTTTGATACGGACGTCGTGGCGACGCTGTTCTTCAAGCAATCGTTCATCGCGGGGCACTTCGGGATTGGCGCCGCGCTCGCTGTGGTGCTTCTGCTGGCGGTTGTGCCGGTGATGGTGGTCAGCATTCGCCGCTTCCAGTTCCAGGAGGAGACCCGATGACCGCCGTGCCCGTCAGCGGTGCGCCCGCGGCGCCGCGAGAGGAATCGAACGCGGCGCGCCGGCTGCTTACGCGCGCGCCGATCCACATCATCGTCATTGGGCTCGTGGTGCTATGGAGCGTGCCGACGATCGCGTTGCTGATCAGCTCCTTCCGCGATCCCACAGCGATTGCCAGCAGCGGGTGGTGGAATGCGCTCACCGATTGGGATTTCACCCTCTCGAACTATGAGCGCGTGCTGGACCAGCGGGGAATGGGCCGGGCGTTCATGAACAGCCTGCTTATCGCGGTGCCGAGCACGCTGCTGGTGCTTCTGGTGGCCTCCATGGCCGCGTACGCCATCGCCTGGATGGACTTCAAGGGGCGGAACGCGCTGTTCCTGGTGATGGTGGCGCTCCTGGTTGTGCCTCTCCAGATGACGCTCATCCCGGTGCTGCGCCTCTACAACGAACTGGCGATTGACGTGGAGATGCCGATCATCGGGGGGCGGCTGTTCGGCACGAGCAGCTTCGCCGGGATCTGGCTGGCGCACGCGGGCTACGGGTTGCCGTTCGCTATCTACCTGCTCCGCAACTTCTTCGGTTCGCTGCCGCGCGACCTGTTCGAATCGGCCTACCTGGATGGGGCATCGGATGCGAAGGTGTTCTTCCGCATCGTGCTGCCGCTCTCTACTCCGGCGCTGGCGGCGCTGGCGATCTTCCAGTTCCTGTGGGTCTGGAACGACCTGCTGGTCGCGCTCATTTTGCTCGGCGATCCAGACCTGGCGCCGATGACGCTCAACATTACGAACCTGGTGAGCTCGTTCGGTTCGCAGTACCAGCTCCTCACAGCGGCGGCGTTCATTTCGATGGCCGTGCCGCTCGTCATCTTCTTCGCACTCCAGCGCTACTTCGTCCAGGGCATCCTGGCGGGCGCGGTGAAAGGGTAGGACACCACATGGCCAGCGTGACCTTCGAAAATGTGACCCGCCAATACCCCGACAACATTGCGGTGAACAACCTGAGCATGGAGGTCGCCGACGGCGAGTTCCTGGTGCTGGTTGGCCCATCGGGGTGTGGGAAGTCGACCACCTTGCGGATGCTCGCGGGCCTGGAGTCGATCTCGTCGGGGCGAATCCTGATCGGCGACCGGGTGGTGAACAACGTGGCGGCCCGCGACCGCGACATCGCGATGGTGTTCCAGTCGTACGCGCTGTACCCGCACATGTCGGTGCGGGACAACATGGCGTTCGGGCTGGAGTTGCGGAAGGTGCCGAAGGACGAAATCAAGCGGCGCGTCGACGAGGCGGCGGCAATCCTCGGCATCGAACCGCTGCTGGGGAGGAAGCCGCGCGCGCTTTCGGGCGGGCAGCGGCAGCGGGTCGCCCTCGGGCGGGCGATTGTGCGCGACCCGGCGGTCTTCCTGCTGGACGAGCCGCTTTCGAACCTGGACGCGAAGTTGCGCGTGCAGACGCGGGCCGAGCTGACGAAGCTGCACCAGCGGCTGGGGACGACGTTCATCTACGTGACGCACGACCAGGTGGAAGCGATGACGATGGCGACGCGAATCGCGGTGCTGGATAAGGGCGTGCTCCAGCAGCTGGGGACGCCGCGAGAGCTGTACGAGCACCCGCGGAACCGGTTCGTAGCCGGGTTTATTGGTAGCCCGTCGATGAACTTCTTCGATGCGCGGGTGGAGCGGGATGGCGCGGCCCTGCGGCTCATTGCGCCGGGGTTCACGCTGCCCCTGGCCGCGGAGACGGCGCCAGCGGCGGGCCTTGGCGACCGCACCGAGGTAACCGTCGGTATCCGACCGGAGCACGTGTACGACCCGCGCTTCCGCCCGGCGGAGACGCGCGCGACTGACCTGCCCGCCACGGTCGAACTCACCGAACTGATGGGGAACGAGATGTTCGTGCACCTGGACGTGCATGGCACGCCGTTGCTGGCCCGGGTGGACCCGCGCACCGCGGCGCGGCCGGGCGAATCGATCTCGGTGGCGCTGGACCACGACCGGGTGCACCTGTTCGACAAGGCAACCGGGGAGAGCCTGGCGAAGTACCCGGAGGGTTCGGCGCCGGTGAGTGAGCCGAAGGCGCGCGTGGCGACGTAGGCGATTTTCGATTGCCGATTTTCGATTTTCGGTGGGGGCGGATGGTGGTGTCGAAGGGTGTGTGTGGTTGGGGCGGATTCGTACCCTCCCTTACGGTCGGGCCTCCTTGATGCGTGGTGATCGTGGACCGACTAGGACGAATTGTTAAGTCGTCCATAGGCTGGTGTGGGGGCGACCATGCGTCGCTAGCATGGCCGCATGGAACGTGGAGTGGACATCGGCGCAGTCATCCCCCTAACGCCGCGGGAGCGCGAGGTGGCCGAGCTCGTGGCAGCCGGATGTACGAATGGGGAGATCGCCGAGCGGCTGAATCTCACATTCGCTACCGCCAAGTGGCACGTGAGCCAGGTACTCGCAAAGCTTGAGGTCGACCATAGAGAAGCGGTTGGCCCGCGGCTCGCGGCGATGCGGGAGCGGCGGCCGCGCGCGTCGCGGTGGCAGTTCTCGTTCGCGCCGCTTCTCTCGATGAAGGCGCTCGGTGGCGCTGCGGCAATCGTGCCTGTCGCGGGCGTGGCGGTGTTTGGGGCGGCCGTTCTCTGGTCGGGTCGCGGCGATTCCACGACCCGGGCTGATGCGATCCCCCCAGAACCCACTGCCGCCCCGACCATGGCGGTTCGCGAGATCGATCCCGCTAGCCGTGTCCTTATCGGCGACGGACCGGATTGTGATCTCGCCGGGCGCGACCTGGGAGCCATTTGGGGCCACAACTTCACCTTCGCTGGATGCGACCTCCGCGACGCCCGACTCATTGGTGCTGGGCTGAACGATGCCGACTTCTCCGACGC
>CALFYR010000685.1 GCA_937954195.1 uncultured Dehalococcoidia bacterium | reverse complement strand
ATGGCGCGCCCGGCCACATCGGCGGGCCACGGCATGGTCACGGCGGAACCGGCACTCGGCAACCAGGCCATTGCCCGCATGCTCGCGGGCCCCGGCGCCGCCGAAACGACGGTGCGCTCCGAGCGAAACGTAAACCGCAAACCGGAGATTCGCCGGCTCGTAACCAAAGAAGAGTTCCGAAAGCAAACGAACGCGGGATTCCTCACCGGCCGGGGCAAGACGCTGAAGCAGCTCGAAAAGCTGCTGGACGAGTACCACGCACTCCGCGAGAAGGGTATGCACCTTCAGCCCGGCACAACCCAGGACCGGGCGATCAACATCCTTCACGAGATTCGCGAGGACGTGAACCTCTGGATGGATACCCACGAGGGAGATACCTCGCGCAGCAAAAACCGCGTCCCCGGCATGACGCAGCTCTTCATTGACGCCGGCAAGGAACTTGCCGAGCTGACCAAGATCCGTGACGCCGCCCGCGAGTACATGGGCCAGGACCAAAAGCCCGTCGAACGCACCGAGAACCTCTTCAAGACCAAGATGGAAGGCGACGTCACGTCCGTCCTCTCCAAGATCGGGCCAATCATTGGCGCGGCAGCGCCCTCAAGCGGAGATTCCGCCGAGGTCGAAGTCGAGGTGAAGTGCCCCATCGAACCGAGCGGCGTCGGCTATCTCGGGTTCCGGATCAAGGCAGGCGTCGAACGGCTGAAGGGCAAGGCCCTGAAGGTCGGGTTCGAGGTCGCGTTCACCGGTGGGGCGAATGTCCCGAACGTCGTCGAAGTCGGCGGCGAACTGGGGATGTACATCGAGGCCCAGGGAGCGACACCGGAGAAGGCCATGGAGCTTGTCTCCTATGGCATGTACCGGCGCCTCCGCGAATCCAAAGTGATTCCACGCGAAATCGCCAACTTTATCTGGGGCGGCAGCGCAACCTCGGTCGGCTACAAGCGTGCCGAAAAGTGGGCCGCCAAAGTCGAAAAAGAGAACTTCAAGGACAAGGCGATCAACCTTGGCGGCACCGGGGACTCCGACGAGGAGGGTTCCTACGTCGAAACCGGCGGGCTGGTTGGCGCGAAGGCGAAGGGTGGCATCGGCGGCGTCGCCGAAATGGAAGGCAGCGCCAGCTACAAGTCCGGCAAGAAGTACGACTACGAATCGGTCAAAGCGCTGAAATCCGCCGGTCTCGGGAAGGCATCGAAGCTTCCGACCTTCCGCGGCCAAACCGAAACCATCGGCGAAAGCACGCACCACCTGGAGTTCGCGCTTTCCGCCACCGGCGGGCCGTTCAGCGGTGGCATCAAGCTCGGGTTCGACTGGGCGACGCAGAAGCGCCAGGGCGCCGCAAAGCTGCAGTCGGTGACGGTTGGCCTGGAGGCCGGCGCCTCCATCCCGATGAACGAGCTCGTCGCCAAGGGCGTGGGCGGCTACATCCCGCCGCTCATTTCCAACCTCGTGCTCGGCATTCGCAAAGCGGCGGACCTCGCCAGCAAAGACAAGCAGACCGCGAGCCAGAACGTCGGCTCGATGATCTCCGCCGCGGAGAACGGCGCCACGTCCATCGTCCAGATAGCGCAGGTCCCGCAGACCGTCTGGACGCCGAAGTTCGAAGTCGGCGGTGACCCGGAGGCTTTCAGCGCTCCGGCAGAAGTGAAACTCAGCCTGACAGGCGGGTACGACTTCATCGAAAAGGAATGGAAGTTCGAAGCCAAGCTCGAGTACATCAAGGGCATCGAAGTGAATGCCGGCGTCATGGCGTTGAAGGTGAAGAAGGGGCAGAAGCTCGTCCGCGTGTTCTACGAGGGCGGCAAGTGGGGCTGGGACTAGTGCCGGCCGGGCCGGGGCGCGCATGACCACCTCAACCTCGCGCGCGGACCTCGATGTTCTCCTGACCATGCGCATGCCCGAAGGGGCTTCGCTTCGCGTGCGGGGTATCGAGACCGCCGTCACAACGAAAGACGATGAGTTGTACGAATGCAGGCTCACCTTCGAGGTGCCGCCGGAGGTGTACCTGTCATTCGCCGTACGTGGCATCTTCCACCTTGCTCCCGATAACCGTGGCCAGGGCGCTGAGTCGTTCGCGCCGGAGGGGCCGGTCCGCATTGAAGCGCGGCTATCGCCCGAACTGCATGCCGAGGTTGAACTCGCTGGCGGAAGCGCGGAAGCGCTCGCGGAGGCCGTCCGGACCGCGTCCGGCGCGGGGCGTTGGTCCCCGTTTCTCGATACCGAATCATGGTTTGCCCTGCACGTGACGACGCTCGTGGAACAACAGATCGATCCGGCGGGCGAGCTGCGGATGGGGTACAGCACGGTGTTCGCTGCCCAGGAACCGGGAAAGCCGGCTCCTCCCGGGGCGCTCCGGCTACCGCTGCTGGCGGCGTTCGGAGAAGCGCTACGCGAACGGGGCATCGAGTGGGCCGAAACGGCGGACGACGAAGTCATCGAGGCGGACATTGGTGGCGAGTCCGGCTCGTGGACATGCTTCTTCGTGGCACGGGAGGAAGCGCGGCGCGTCAGTGTGTACTCGCAGGCGCCCTGGTACGCGCCCGAACACGTCCGCGCCCCGATGGCCGAACTGCTCACTCGGATCAACTACGGGCTTTCGCTTGGGAACTTCGAAATGGACTTTTCGGACGGCGAGATCCGCTTCAAGACGAGCGCCGATCTCTCCGGCGTGGAGGATGCGACGACGTTGGTCGTCGGCTTGCTCGCGCCGAACTTCGCGGCGATGGATACCTACCTCCCGGCCCTTGAAGCGGTGCGCGATGGGCGGCAAAGCCCGGAAGAAGCGCTGGCCGCGGTCGAAGATGGGCGTGGGTAAGCGATCCGGACCGGGCAACGTGTCCGTAACACACCGGCGCTACACTTCCCCTGAGGACGGAGTTGGGAGTGTTGCCATGAGCGAATCTGCTTCCTACGTGATTTCTGCCTGCCGCGAGAACGACGTGAAGTTCATCCGGCTGTGGTTCACGGACATTGTTGGTTCGCTGAAGAGCTTCGCCATCACGGTCGAGGAACTCGAAAAGGCGCTGGAAGACGGCATGGGTTTCGATGGATCGAGCATCGAAGGGTTCGCCCGCATCGATGAATCGGACATGATCGCCCGCCCCGATCCGGCCACGTTCCAACTCGTGCCGTGGCGCCCCCGCGAATCCGGCGTGGCGCGCATGTTTTGCGACATCTACCTGCCAGATGGCAGCCCCTTCCCCGGCGACCCTCGGTTCGTACTAAAGCGACAGCTGCAACGCGCCGCCGAGCTTGGGGACACGTTCTACGTTTCGCCCGAGATGGAGTACTTCTACTTCGAAGATTCCTCGGCCGCGGTTCCCCTCGACCGGGGGGGCTATTTCGACCAGACGGGCGACGCCGCGAGCGACCTGCGCCGCGAGACGGTGCTCACGCTTGAGGCCATGGGCATCGAGGTCGAATACAGCCACCACGAGGTAGCGCCGAGCCAGCACGAAATCACGCTGCGCTACACCGACGCACTCACGATGGCGGACGCGGCGATGACCTATCGGCTGGTCGTGAAAGAGATAGCCGCGGCCAATGGGGTGTACGCCACCTTCATGCCAAAGCCCATCGCCGATGAAAACGGTAGCGGAATGCACGTCCACCAGTCCCTGTTCAAAGGCGAACGCAACGCATTCTTCGATGAGACGGATCCGTACAACCTGAGCGCCGTCGCCAAGGGGTACATCGCGGGGCTGCTTCACCACTCGCGCGCACTGACGCTCGTCACCAACCAGTGGGTGAACAGCTACAAGCGGCTGCTTCCCGGCTTCGAAGCGCCGGTGTTTCTGAGCTGGGCGCGGCGCAACCGCAGCGACCTGATCCGCATCCCGGAATACAAGCCGGGGCGCGAAACCCACACACGCATCGAGTACCGGTCGCCCGATTCGGCGTGCAACCCGTATCTCGCGTTCGCGGCCATGCTCGCGGCTGGTCTCGATGGCATTGAGAACGAGCGCCAGATTCCGCCGCCGGTGGAAGAAAACGTCTTCGAATTGACCGAACAGGAGCGCCAGGACCGCGGCATCGAACAATTGCCCGGCAGCCTCATGGAAGCGGTCGAAGCGGCCGAGGCGACGCCGTTCCTCCGCAACGCGCTCGGCGACCACACGTTCGAAAGCCTGGTGAAGAACAAGCGCATCGAATGGGCCCGCTATAAGCGCCACATTTCGGACTTCGAACTGGCGGAATACCTTCCCGTCCTGTAGTCCCTCAACACACTCCAGCATTGGCCCGCGCGGCGTTCGCGGGCGTTGGTTAGACTGCGGCGAATGACCTCGCCGCACACCATTCGTGAGCCGATAGCGGCCCGGCTGCTTCCCCGGAGCGTCTTCTACGGCTGGTACATCGCCATCGCCTGCGCGTGCCTGATGTTCGTCGGCGTTGGAGTGGGCTACTACGGCCTCCCGATCTTCTTGCGGCCTCTCCAGGAGGAGAACGGCTGGTCCAACACGCAGGTGAGCTGGGCGCCCGCCATCTACTTCTGCGTCTCGGGGGTCACGTCGGCGTTCATCGGCCCTTACATCGATAAGTACGGCCCCACGAAGTTCATGCTGATCGGGACCGTGGTAAACGGCATCTCCGCGTCGTTCATCGGTCTCGTTGGCGAACTCTGGCTGCTGTACCTGGTCTACTTCGTGTTCGCGGTGGCCTTCGGCATGTCGAGCGGCATTGCGGTGAACGCCATCATGACGCGCTGGTTCGTCCGGCGGCGGGCGCTGGCGATGAGCATCAGCTCAACCGGGGTGTCGCTCGGCGGCGTGATCTTGGCGCCGGTCGCAAGCATGCTCGTCGAAGCAGGCGGTCTGGAGCTGGCGACGCCTGTGCTCGGCATCCTCGTCCTGGTCGTCGCACTCCCAACGATCCTGCTCCTCATCGCCTGGGAACCCAGGCAGATGGGGCTTAACCCCGATGGCGACAGTTCGGAGCAGATCCAGGCCGCCTCCATCCGGCCCGGCATGGCCGCCCAGTACAAGACGTGGACCCGTCCTGAGGCGATGCGGACGGTCGGGTTCTGGGCGATCTTTACGGCGTTCCTGCTCGTCCTCATCGCCCAGACTGGCTACGTCATCCACCAGGTGAGCTTCCTGGAGGAGCGCCTCGGCTCCCGCAACGAGGCGGCGTTTACGCTGAGCGTTACCGCGCTCGGGAGCATCATCGCCCGGCTGGTGGTCGGCATCTTCGCCGATGGAGTGGACCGGCGGCTGCTGACGATCATCCTCTTTGTGGTCCAGGCGACATCGATCATGCTCATCATTCACACCGAGAACATCGCCGCCACCTGGGCGCTGACGCTCATCTTCGGGCTGACCATCGGGAACGTGTACATGATGCAATCGCTGCTGGTGGGCGAGCTGTTCGGCATGGTGTCGTTCGGCGCCATCTTTGGGCTCATCTCGCTGGCCGGGCAGGCCGGGAGTGGCATCGGCCCGATCGGTGTGGGGTTCCTGGAGGACCAGACAGGCGGCTACACGGTGCCATTCACCATCACGGCGCTGTTGACCTACCTCGCGGCGGTGGCGGTCTTCTTCGCGAAGCCGGCGAAGGAAGCGGTTCCAGCTTCACGGGAATCGGCGGCCGCACCAGCTGGCGGCGACTGAACTACCCCTCGAGCATCGCCCGTTCGGCCATGCGTGATTCCGCGATAACACTCTCGAACAGCCGCTGCACGGCTTCGGCGTCGAGGGGACCTTCGTTGAGTTCCACGACTCGCTCGATGATCGCTGCCTCACGTTCAGGTACCTCGATGGCGAGGCCCTCCTTGCGCTTGAGCAGGCCGATCTCGATGGCATGCCGTGCCCGCTGGTTGAACAGCCTGAGCAGTTCCTCATCGACCGAGTCGATCCGCGCGCGCCAGTAAGCGATGCCGTCGTTCATTCATTCCACCTTAGCGCACGACGGGCTCCGACCGCGCTGCTATCCAGATCCGATATAAACATCTAGACTGTCTAGACAGTCTAGACGGAGGTGCCTATGCCCGGAAGGAAATCGACCTGGCAGCTCCAGGAAGCGAAGAACAAGCTGAGCGAGGTCATCCGGCGCGCCCGGGAGGAGGGCCCACAGACGATTACGGTTCGTGGAGAACCCGCCGCTGTGGTGACACGCCCGAGGCCCCGACGATCCGCGGGCACAAGCCCATC
>CALFYR010000684.1 GCA_937954195.1 uncultured Dehalococcoidia bacterium | reverse complement strand
CGAGTGTCCGCATCGGCAGGGCCAGGTACAACGCCACGGTACTGACGCGGCCGTCTTCCATTCCGAGCATCACCGAGCCGTTGAGATCGAGCGTATGAACGCCCTGTTGAAGCTGGACTCGGAAATCTGCCGCTGAATTCTCGCTACCCTCCGCGGCGCCGAAGACTTCCAGCGTGTGGGCCATCCAGCCCGTTGGGCGGTCGGCAAGGGCGGCAAGCACCTCCGTCCGCGGCCGGTGCGCATCCATCCCCGCCGAATCAAAGACGCGAAGGGTCGCGCTCTCAGCAAGCAGTCCCTCCATCACCGAGGTCTCACCACTGGCAAGTGCGCGGATGAACTGCTCCGCGATGGTCGTCGTCATTCGGTTCCCCTTCCCCGGCGCTAACCAGCCGGGCCAGATTCATCCCCTCTTTACACTCGCGATGGCTACAATGGCCGCTACACCGCAGCCCGGAGCACGCCTTGGCCACCGGCGCCACCACGTTAACCCCAGCCGCCGCAACCGCATCCGAAACCCTCGCTCGTGTCAGGGCCGAGGTTCATCGCGTCATTGTCGGGCAGGACGAGCTTATCGACCGTCTCCTCATCGGTCTGTTGAGTAACGGACACATCCTGGTTGAGGGCGTGCCCGGCCTGGCGAAAACGCTGACGGTTTCGACGCTCGCGCGGGCGCTCGATCTCCATCACGTCCGCATCCAGTTCACACCGGACCTGCTCCCGGCCGACCTGATGGGCACCGAAATCTACAACGCGGCGGATGGCCGATTCACCGTCCGCCGTGGGCCCGTCTTTTCGAACATCGTGCTCGCCGACGAGGTGAACCGCGCCCCCGCAAAGGTCCAATCCGCGCTCCTCGAAGCCATGCAGGAACGGCAGGTATCGATCGGCGGCCAGACCTTCCCGCTGGATGACCCCTTCCTGGTGATGGCAACGCAGAACCCGATCGAGCAGGAAGGTACCTACCCACTCCCCGAGGCGCAGCTCGACCGTTTCCTCCTGAAGGTGCGGGTGGACTACCCCTCCCGCCAGGATGAGCGGCTGATCCTGGAGATGGGGCTCAATGGCGGATTCCCGACCGTCAACGTCGTCGCCTCCCGCGATTCCATCGCCATGGCCCGGACTGCACTTCAGGAAGTCGCGCTCGACGATGCGCTGAAGGACTACATCGTGCAGCTGGTGTACGCCACACGGCGTCCCGGCGCCTACCGCATGCCCGAACTCCAGTCGCTCATCGCCTTCGGCGCCTCACCGCGGGCAAGCATCGCGCTCGCCCAGGCGGCGCGGGCGCACGCGTTCCTGCACGGCCGGGCCTACACCACACCGGATGATGTGAAGGCGCTCGCCCATGACGTCCTCCGGCACCGCGTTGTCACCACGTACGAGGCCGAAGCCGAGGAACTTTCGACCGACGACATCATCGACAGGCTGCTCGATGGCGTGGATGTGCCCTAGGGGCCGCACAATCGCAACGGGTGGTGCGCCGTGAGGCTCGCGTTCTGGCGCAAGCGTGAGCGCGACCCACGCTGGGAGCGGGTACGCCGCCGCATGGATGCGGATGGACCTGGCGGCATTCCGCCAGAACTCCTTGAGCGCATCCGGGCCATCGAGATCAAGGCCCGGCGGCTGGTGAACACCCTCTTCCTCGGCGAATACCACGCGGTGTTTCGCGGCCGCGGGATTGAGTTCGATGAATTGCGGCCCTATGTGCCCGGCGACGACGTCCGTTCGATCGACTGGAAGGCGCTCGCCCGCACGGGCGAACCGATGATCCGGCGGTACCGGGAAGACCGGGACCTGACCGTCCTCTTCGTCGTGGATGTTAGCGAGTCGCAGGCGACCGGTTCGCTGATCCGAACCAAGGCGGACCTTGCGGCGGAGGTCTGCGCCGTGCTTGCGATGGCGGCCATCCGCAACAAGGACAAGGTCGGATTGCTGCTCTTCGCCAGCAAGGTCGAACGCTACGTTCGGCCGGCCGGCGGCGCCAAGCACGTTCTACGCGTTGTTCGGGAGATCCTCTGGGCCCAGCCAACGACGCGCGGCACGGACATCGGGGCCGCGCTCGAATACCTCACCGGAGTTCAACGCCGGCGGGCGACGGTCTTCCTCGTCTCCGACTTCCTTTCCGATATCGATCCGCGCCAGCTCCGGGCCGCTGCCCGCCGCCACGACATCATCGCGATCCGTGTCCGGGAGCCTGTTGATGAACGCCTCGAAAATGTGGGCCTCGTCACCGTTCGCGATAGCGAGACCGGCGATGCGGTGGAAGTGGATAGCGGGAATCGTCGTGTGCGCGAGGCGTACGCCTACCGCGTAGCGGCGATCGATGGCGAGCGCCGCCACCTGTTCGGCTCGCTCGGCATCGACGAGATCTCCGTGATGGTCGGCGAGGACTACGTCCCGGCCCTCATGCGCTTCTTCAAGCGCAGGAATCGGGGCGCGGCATGAGGCGGCTGTTGGTGGCGTGCTGTGTACTCCTTGCGGGCCTCCTCCCGGCGGCGGCCGCCATCGCCCAGGAACCACCTGAAGGTGTCGAAACAGGTCGTTCCACGGCCCTCGTCGGCGACCAGGTGGCACTGACTATCCGCGTGCTGGCCCCCTCCGATGCCACCGTGGAACTCACGCCCGGCACCGAATCCTGGAACGGAATCGAGCTCGTGCGGGCCGAGCGGCCCGTTCCCACGCCCCGTGGCGACGATCTGCTCTGGACCATTGACGCCGTCGTGGCCGGCTTCGTGCCCGGAGAGACCGAGTTCGCCCCCACCGTCGCCGTGATCACGGGCACTGATGTCCAGGCGCGCGTGCTTCAGCCGGTGCGCATCACGATCGCCTCGGTGCTCGGCCCCGATGATCCCCTGGTGCTTCGACCGCTGGCTGCCCCCGTGGCGATAGCGGGCGACGAATCACCCTGGCTTCGGCCCGGGATTGCAGCGGCATTCGTTGTGCTGGCGTTCATCCTGTTGCTCATGATGTGGCTGTTCTGGCGCATGCTGCGACGTGCGCTGCGCGACCGGGGAGGGACTCCCATCGTGGTGCCCGCGGCCGCCGAGGTTCCCGGGCTCGATGGCGCCGAGCGCGTGCTGGACTCCGACCCGGTGGCCGCATACCGGTTGATGTCGAGCGTGGTGAAAGGAGAGCTCGCGAAGCGTTACGGCCTCCGTGCTACCGCTCTCACGACCGCCGAACTCCGCAATCGGCTCGAACACGCGGGCGCAGACCGGTGGGAGGCCCGCCTCGTTGGTGGACTACTGGAAGAGTGCGACGCAGTCATCTACGCCGGCTACCGCCCCGCCGCGGAACGGCGCGCCGCCGACCTGGCCATGGCGCGTGAAATCGTGGAGGTGAGCTAATGGAACTCACCTACCCGTACGCGCTGGCGCTTGTGGTGCTTGCTCTACCTGTTGCGTGGCTCGCCCGGCGGAAGGCTCGCGGCTACTCGCTTCCTTCGGTTGGCCCACTTCTTGGCGCGCGCCCGACGTTCCGGCTCCGCGCCGCCCGGGCTCTGCCGGCGCTCAGGGTGCTGGCTGTTGTGGCGCTCGCCGTGGCAATCGCCGGCCCCAGGGAAGGCAATGCCAGCACGATTATCCCGGGCGAAGGCATAGACATCGCGCTCGCGCTCGACATTTCCAGTTCGATGACCGAACGCTTCGGAGGTTCCACGCGCCTCGAGGTCACCAAGGAGGTGGTTCAGGGGTTCATTGAGGGCCGCGAGAACGACCGGGTCGGCATTGTGGTGTTCCAGAAGGATGCGCTCCCGCTCACGCCGCCGAGCCTGGACTATGACGCACTCGTGCGGATGGTGGGTGACCTGGAGAGCGGCCTGTTGCCCGACGGCACGGGCATCGGCGTTGGCCTCGCGAGTGCGCTGACCATGCTCCAGGAGTCCACCGCCGCAAGCCGGGTGGTGATCCTTCTCACCGATGGCGAGCACACCGCAGATTCCATCTCACCGGAGGAGGCAGCGCAGCTCGCCATCGCCCTCCGCATTCGGGTCTACACCATCGGCGTGGTATCGGAAGACCCGTTCAACCGAAGAAACCAGATCGATGAGGAGCTTCTCCAGGAGATCGCCGAGCGCACGGACGGCCGCTACTTCGTCGCCGCCAATCCGGACGAACTGACCGAGGTCTACGACGAGATTGGCAGTCTCGAGCGGAGCCGGGTCGGGCGAGAGTCGTTCGATCAGTTCACCGAGCTGGCTCCGTGGTTCGCCGGAGCGGCCGCCGCACTCCTCCTGCTCGATCTGGTGCTCCGCGCCACGTGGCTCCGGAGGGCTCCCGCATGAACGACCTGAGTTTCGCGAACGCGTGGGTCCTCGGATTCCTTGCGGGTGTGCCTGTGCTGTTCGCCGTCTGGGTGGTCGGTGTGCGCCGGGCCGAACAACGCGTCCGTGCTATCTCCCGGACGCAGGGGACAGCGCCTCCCTACCTTGCTGCCGTACTACTTTGCCTCGCGGCGACCGCGGCGATTGTCGCCGCTGCCCAACCGCGATGGGGCACCCGTATCGCCCAGGCTCCCCGTACCGGGGCCGACCTCGTGGTTGTGCTCGATATCTCGCGGAGCATGGCCGCCCGCGACGTCGAGCCCGACAGGCTCACGGCAGCGAAGGCGGCCATCGGCGCGCTAACGAACCGCCTGGCCGGGGATCGCGTCGGCCTCGTCGTGTTCGCCGGGTCTGCGCGGGTTCGCTTCCCGCTGACGACCGATGCGGCGGCCGCGATGACCGTTGTCGAATCGCTGGAGACCGGAGCCGTCTTTGTCTCGGGAGGAACCGAAGCGGCCCTGGGCCTCGAACTTGCGGTCGGCCTTCTCGACGACGATGAATCCTCGGGCCACATCATCCTCCTGCTGACGGATGGCGATGACCTTGGGGGCAACCCCGCGAATGCGGCTCGAGCGGTGGCCAGCTCCGGCGCAACGCTCATGATTGCGGGCGTCGGAACCACCGCCGGTGCGACCATTCCCGTCCGGGACCTCAGTACCGGCGAGGAGACCGAGCTCACGGGGGACGATGGCATCCCGATCGTCAGTGTGCTCAACGAGAACTTTCTGCGGACGATGGCTGCGGCGAGTGGCGGCCAGTACATCGGCTCGGACCTGTCCCTGGTGCCGGGCGTGGTCGAGGGCCGAATGCGAACGCTCGAACGGGCACAGTTCGATGAGCGGGCAACCTTGATCCCGATCGAACGGCATCCGTACTTCTCGCTCGCGGCGCTCGTGCTCCTCGTGGTGGCGGCGGTCGCCGAACGGGTGGTGCGGTTGGGCTGGCGGCGCGGCCTCGCCGTTGCGGCCTCCGCACTCGTCCTGGCCGGCTGTGCCTCGGACACGTTTGAGACCAACGAAGCGGGCCGAACTGCCCTGGCCGAGGGCGATGCCCAGGCGGCGATCGCTCATTTCCTTGAGGTCCAGGTCGAACGCCCCGACGATCCGAACGTGGCCATCAACCTGGCCGCGGCCTACCACGCCGCCGGACAGTACGACGAGGCGATCTTCTCGGCGCGCCGCGCGCTTGAATCGAACAACCCGGAGGTACGCGCACGCGCATTCTCCAGCATCGGGCAGCACCAGTTCGCTGCCGATCGCCTTCCAGATTCGCTGGCCGCGTTTCGTGCCGCCTTGCTGGAACAGCCGGGCGACGAAGACGCGCGCTACAACTACGAAGTCGTCCTCCGCCTCCTGTTCCCCCCTGACCCGCCAACACCCACTCCCGGTCCCGGCGAAACCCCCGATCCGGGCGAACCGACGGCCGAGCCCGGGAACGGGACGCCGGGACAGGGCATGGGTACGCCGACGCCCGGTGACGCCACCGGTACGCCAGCGCCGGGTGATCCCGCCTCGACGCCGCAGGCCGGAGACCCGCAGACCAGTGAGGACTTCGAACGGCGCCTGCGCGAGATAGACGCGCTCGTGGAGCGGATGATTCTCGAGGCAGGCGAAACGCCAAGCGCCGCGGAGGCGCTTGAGATCCTGGAGCTTCTCGACGAACGCGCTCGCATCGCGGCGTTGCGGGACGCGCTCTCGGGTTCTGTTGATCCCGAGGACCGCTAGACCGTCCGTTCGGCGCACGTTCTCTTCGCCGGTTGGCCGTGACAGAGTGGCGCGCGGGGCAACAAAGTGGCGCCATGCGAATCTTCGCCACGCTTGCCTCGCTTCCACTTCTCCTGCTGCTACTCGCGGCCTGCGGGGATGACGACGATGCAGAGGCGACGGCCACGCCGGCCGAGCCAGTGCAGGTCGTCCTCTTCTTCGCGAATGCCGATGCAACGGGCCATGTGGAGGTAACCCGCGAGATCGGGGGGCCGGCCACCATCGAAGAGGCAATCAACCTCCTCCTTGATGGCCCCACGGATTCCGAGCGTACCGACCTGGGTGCGACGCGCAGCATCCCCGAGGGCACCAGGCTCCTGGGCGCCGAGTTTAGCGGTGGCGTCGTCACACTCGACTTCTCCGAGGAGATGCTCGACTACGGAGGCGGCTCGGCGCGCGTGCTATCCATCGTGGAATCCATTCGCCTGACCGCCACCGCGATTGGCGGAATCGAGGACGTCGTCATCCTTGTGGAAGGCCAGCCGGATGCCCTCCAGCCGTAAACAGGGCCAGACAATCGCATTCCGCCCCTGGAGTACACTCCCCCCATGCGCGCTGTGTTCGTAATGGTGAAAACAGACCCCGGCCACATGACGGAGGTGGCCAATCGAATCGCCGAAGTCGAAAGCTTCTCGGAGTGCTACAGCATCACGGGGCAATACGACCTCCTGGTGAAGCTCTACGTAAAC
>CALFYR010000683.1 GCA_937954195.1 uncultured Dehalococcoidia bacterium | reverse complement strand
AAGGAGAAGCTCCGCGGCATTCAGGCCAGCATCGACTCCTATCTGCAGAACATGAGCGAAGACGAGCGGGTCGCGTTTCTGAGGGACCGTGGCATCGGCCCCGAACAGCACCTGGACATGAGGGGCGGATTCTCCATGCCGGTGCTCGTGGGTGGATAGAGTCGGCAATGCGGAGATCCGACAGGTGGCAGAGGCGCTTGGATACTACCCCGAGTCCGATGGCATCTTCATCTCGGACGGGCGATCGACTGGTCCTAAGGCCATCTGGATAGGCTACCTCGAGGACGATGAGTACATCTCCCAACGGGAACTCTGGGAGTTTCTCGTCGATCAGCATCAGCTCCTGGAGGACGAGGTCGAGGAGGCATTCATCGAGGTGTTTGGCGCTCGGCCTTGATGGCCCTATCGGCCGACGAGGACGCGCAGGCGTTCGTCGATTTCGAGGAGGGGGCGGTTCCTGCCGAAACGGCTGGTGGCGGCACGGCGGCCTTCGAGGTTGGTGGAAAGAGTGCCCGCCGCGTGCTTCTCAAGCAGGGCGTGCAGTGCCGCCGAGACCTCTTCGAAGGTCGACGCCTGGATGCATCCCGGCATGGGGTGGCTCCAGATCACATAGCGGCCGCGGGAGAGCGCTTCGGCGACCATGAACGATTGGCCATCGTGATGCGTGAGCCGAACGAGGACGGTTGTGCGCTTGTAGACCGGCTCTATGTCGTCCACCCATTCGGTGGCGGTGAGGTTTGGCGGCAGGGGGCCCGGCAGGCTTTCGGGTGGAGAGGCGATGAGCAGGAACGGCACGCCGGGGAACGCTTCCGGGAGCCGGAGCATAGTTTCGAGGTCGAACACCTCGCGGTACGCGGGTTCGCGGGGGCAGTACAGCAGCACGGCGAATTCGGATGGGAGCGCGGGCGAACGCCCCTCGTGCAAGGTGATGGGAAGCGGCACGTATTCGGAACTGACCCCGATGGTCCGCAGTTCTTCGACGAGCCAGGGAGCGTCGGCCCAGTGGTGTGCCTTTTCGGCGATGCGGACGGAGACGCGGCCCTTCCTGTGGACTTCCCGGGCCAGCTTCACGTCGGTACCGACCCAATGGATGACGACGGGCTTGCGGCGAAGGCGGAGCATCCAATCCTGGGGTGAGCCTTTTTCGATGCGGCTGCTGACCAGGTAGAGCACGTCGGCGTGGATGAGGGCGGCGATGACGCGGGCCCAGCCGCGGGGGCTGCGGCCGGGGTGGGGGAGGTAGCGCGCATCCCAGCCGAGACCGGCGAGTTCCGAGGCGAGCTTCTCGCCGAAGTACGGGATCCCGAGGATCAGCGCCCGTCCGCGCCTGGCCGGCGGATCCTCGCTCATTCGGGAGCAGACCCCGCGGCGAGTCTCGCCCTTGGCGCCAGGACGGTTGCGCCCGGCGCGACGTCGCGGTCCACGAGCGCGTGGGCGCCGACCGTCGCGCCGGCGCCGATGGTGACACCGTGAAGAATGGTGGCGCCGGTTCCGAGGTAGGCGCCGCGGCCGATGGTGACCGGGCCTTCTTCGCGGGGCCGCGCGGCCCGGAGTTCGCCGGGGCCGACATCGATGTGGGTGATGATGGTGCAGCGCATCGAAATCGTTGCCTCGTCTTCAATAATGACATCGCTGGCAAGATCGATGAGGGTATCGGCGCCGAGGTGCGCCCGGCTGCCGATGCGAAGGCGGGCGAAGTCGCCCGGCGCATTGACGATGTGGAGGGGAGCGTGGAACGAGACATCATCGCCGACGGTGGCGCCGAATTCGCGGAGGATGGAGGCGTGGCCGTTGGTGGCGGTCCGCAGTTCGGCGGCGATGCCGGCGATACCATCGCGGAGGTAGCGGGACCTGCGGTTCGCGCGGCCAAGCACACCGAGCCGCGATCGTATGGGCCGCGCGACGGGGGCTATGGCTGAGCGGAAACGTTGCATTGCGGCCATCGGTTGCTCATCCTTTGCACGCTGTAAACTGTCAGTAAACAGTTAGAGCCTCCGGTCGGCCCGGCGGCGTATTTCTCTTGCCTGCATAAGAAGGCACTCCTACGCTGCAAGCAATGTGGGCGTTCGAGCCCATGAAGTGAGGCATCATGAAGCGAGCGATCTTCCTTGGCCTGGGCGTTGCAGCCATCGCCATCGCGGCCATTCCGGCGCTTACCGCCACCGCGCAGAATTTCCCGCCCCCGCCGCCAACCACGTTCTATGGCAACGTGCCAACAGGTGTTGGGCCCGGCCAGGCGGTGGTTGCCGTGGTTACTTCGGGCGGTCAATCGGCCACCTGCGGCGTTGGGACCACCATCGCGGACGGTTCCGGCGTTGTGTACGTCGTGGATGTGGTTGCGGATACGCAGCGGGCGGGCTGCGGAGCGACGGGCCGCACGGTGAAGTTCTACTTCGTGGGGAACAAGCAGCTCGCGACAGATTCGGCATCGTGGAGCGGGCCGGGCCCGGCGCAGAAGAACCTGACCGGCCTTGAGCCAGCGCTGACGACGCGCAACAACCTCCCGCTGGTCGCCAAGGACGGCACGAACTAACGGCCGCACCAGTGTCGAAGGACATTTGCGAGCAGCCCCTGATTCGCCACTGGCGGGTCACCGGGGGGCTGCTCGTTCTTTTTGTCGCGCTGATGATGGCGCGCGGCGCGCAGGCGCAGACCCCGCCGCAGCCGGACTTCTTCTGGCCCTACGGCATCGTCTCGCTCGAAGGTGGGAATATCGACCCGGCGATTCAGCCGGTGGTCGCGTTTGTGAACGGCAAGATCTGCGGGCAGGGTACGACCACGATCGCGACGGCCGGACCGGGCGTCCCGCCATCGGACATTGGGCGGACGGTGTACGTGATCGATGTGCTGGCGGATGGCACGAACACGGGTCAATCCCAAGGGTGCGGCACGCCGGGAGCGCCGGTAACGCTGTACTTCCCGCACGCGCAGCGGGTGGCCTTCGAGCAGCCGACGTTCCAGCAGGGTGGCCACCGTTACGACCTCAATCTTGGGCCTGCGCTCATCTTTAAGCTCCAGGGCCCGATGGTGGCGAACGACGGGCTGCCGTAAGCCCGGCTTGCGCGCGGCTGCGGCGCCCCTCTAACATGCAACACAGAGGTTGCATGTATGGCTGGATCTACGACAGACTCCATCGTCCAGGAAATAACTATCGGTGCGCCGATTGAACGAGTCTGGCGGGCGGTGAGCGATGCGCGCGAGTTCGGCGAGTGGTTCGGGATGGCGTGCGACCGGCCGTTCGAGCCCGGTGTCCAGGTTGGCTGCGAAATCACGGAGCCAGAGGAGTACCGCGGGACGACGTTCCCGATCTGGATCGACCGCGTGGAGCCGCCGCGATTCTTTTCGTTCCGGTGGCACGCGTACGCGGTGGAGCCGGGGGATTACGCAAACGCGCCGACCACGCTCGTGGCCTTCACCCTCGAGTCGGCGGACGAAGGCACGCGGCTGACCATCGTGGAGTCGGGGTTCGACGATGTGCCGCTCGACCGGAGGGCGGAGGCGTTCGCATCGAACACCGAGGGCTGGCGGATCCAGGCCCAGAACATCGCGGAGTACGTGGCTTCCCATGGCTGAGGCAGGACTGGCCGACCGGGCGGCGCTGTTCGCCGCGCTGGGAGATGAGACGCGGCTGCGGCTGGTCGAGCGCTTGAGCAAGGGCGAGCCGCTCTCGATTTCCCGCCTGGCCGATGGCGAGCCCGTCACGCGGCAGGCGATCACGCGGCACCTGGAGGTGCTCGAAGGCGCGGGGCTGATCCACGGTACGCGAATCGGGCGCGAACGGATGTGGGAGCTGGACCCGCGCCGGTTCACCGACGCCGAAGAGGCGCTCGCCCGGATTCGCGCGGAATGGAGCGAACGCCTCTCGCGGCTGAAGACGCTGGTCGAGGAGCGGCCGGGTTAGAGTGCCGGTGGCACGCGGTTCATGGTCGCCTGTTCGTAGGCGTAGGCGAAGCGGACCATGCTCGCATCGCTGTACGGCCGGCCGAGGAACGTGATGCCAGCGGGCAGCCCGGCGGCCGTGAACCCGGCCGGGACGGTGATCGACGGGACGTAGATGAGGAACGTGTTGAGGTGCGGCGCGCCCTTGTGGTTCACGTAGGGCGGGTTCACACCTTCGCTGATGAGCGTTGGGGCGTGCTCCACCGTCTTGTGGACGATGGCATCCAGTTCGTTATCCGCCATGACCTTGAGGAGCCTGGTCATGAGTTCCTCGCGGGCGAGCTGGTATTCGGCGAACGCCTGGCGGCCGGTGCCGCCGGCCGTGGCAGCCGTGGAGCCGCTCCGCTTGAAGCGGAGGATGTTGCCGTATTCCGGGTGGGCCTTCATGTCGGTCGGAGTGGCGAACGGCGGGTTGGGGATACCCTGCATGTACTCCAGGTAGGAGTCATCGCTGCCGTCGCCGGCGCGTTTCGCGATGAGGTCTTGCAGGCCGGGGATGCTGACCGGATCGACGATCGTCGCGCCGGCCGCGGCGAGGTCCGCCACGGCTTTCGCGAAGACCGCATCGATCTGCTGGTAGTCCTCTGCGGCGGTGTCGGTGCCTTCGCCCATGGGCTCACGGATGATGCCGATGCGCGCGCCCCGGAGACCATCGGCTTCCAGGAATGCCTGGTACGAGGCGGGCTTGTGGCCGACGCCATGTGCGGTGATGGGGTCGAGGGGATCGTAGCCAACCATCACGTCGAGGAGTACGGCGAGGTCCGTGACGGTGCGGCACATCGGGCCGAGCGAACCGTTGCGGCTTGGCCAGCCGGCGTAGACGTGGCCGCGGCTCACCAGTCCGGCGGTCGGGCGCATGCCGACAATCGAGTTCCATGCGGAGGGCCGGCGGATGGAGGCGAAGCCTTCCTGGCCGATGCAGACCGTGGAGAAGTTCGCGGACGCCGCGGCGGACGAGCCACCGCTGGACCCGCCGACCGTGCGTTCGGGGTCGTAGGGGTTTCGCGTCGAGCCGAAGAGGGTGCCGTGGGTATCGCCCCCGCCCAGTTCGCCGAGGGTAGCCTTTGCCAGGATGATGGCGCCGGCGTCCTTGAGCCTCGCGGTGACGGTTGAATCCCGGTCGGGGTAGAAGTCCTTGAAGAGGGCTGACCCGAGCGTTGTCGGCATGCCCTTCGCGTCCATCTGGTCCTTCAGGATGATGGGGATGCCGTGGAGCGGACCGACCGGGCCGGATGCACGGTAGGCCGCGTCCAGCGCATCGGCTTCCGCGAGCGCGGTGGGGCTCACGCTGATGATGGAGTTGATTTTCGGTCCGTTGCGGTCGTAGGCCTCGATGCGCTCGAGGTACATCTCGACGAGCTGACGGGCGGTGAGTTCGCCGGCCGCGAATGCGGCGTGTACATCGGCGATCGTGGTTTCTAAGAGCTGGAAGGTTTTCGGTGCGGCCTCTGCCTGTGCCATCCTGGGCCTCCTGAGAGTGGGTACCCGGGATCGTTGGCAGGAGGATGTTTCGCGCTGGTGTCCGCTCTGAAACAGACTTCGTTACGTTCCGGTTGCGTCCGTGTCGCGGGAGACGGATTCAGAGATCTTGGCCATCAGCTCCGCGGGCCGGTAGGGCTTTTGGATGAACCCGGCGAGGCCCTTCCCGACGAAGCGTTCGGTTGCATCCTGCTCGTTGTAGCCGCTGGTGAGCACCACGCGTACGTCGTTCGAGAGCCTGCGGAGTTCGCGGAACGTCTCCTCGCCATCCATGTGGGGCATGGTCATATCGAGCAATACGACATCCACTTCCGGATGGGCCGCGTAGACGGCCAATGCCTGCACGCCGTCGGCCGCCTGGAGGACGGTGCAACCGGCATGCTCCAGCATGCGCCGCGTGACCGAGCGGACGGTTTCGTCGTCATCGACGACGAGCACGGTGAGCGGCCGCGCTTCGCCGCCGGGCTCGTGCTGGGCGGCCTCGGCAGCCAGCAGTTCTTCGACCTCGCCGCCGGCGGCAGGGAACATCACCTTGAACGACGACCCGCGCCCCGGTTCGGTGTAGAGCTTGATAGCGCCGTTGTGGCCGCGGACGATGCCGAGCACGGCGGCAAGGCCCAGGCCGCGTCCGGTGAACTTGGTGGTGAAGAAGGGGTCGAAGATGCGTTCGCGTGTGGCCTCGTCCATCCCCTCACCGGTGTCGGCCACTTCGAGGTAGACGTAGTCGCCCTCCGGGAGGTCCGAATCGAGGTAGGACGACGCGAGATACGCGCGGTCGCAGCGCATCATGCCGGTGGAGAGGGAGATGACGCCGGAGCGTTCGCCGATGGCGTCGGAGGCGTTGGTGATGAGGTTCATGATCACCTGGCGGACCTGGGTGGCGTCGCCTTCGATGGGCGGAAGGTTGGGAGCGAAGCGGTACTTGAGGACGGCACGCTTGGAGACCGAGACCTCCAGGAGGTGGGCCATCTCATCGACGATCTTGCTGAGGTTGAGGGGTTCGATGACGAACTTGCCCTTGCCGGAGTAGGCGAGCATCTGGCGGGTGAGCTCGGCGGCCCGCTGCGCGGCGGTTTCGATCGCCTGGACGGTCTGGCGCGCGGGCGATTCCTTGGGGAGCTCCATGAGGGCGAGACCGGCGTTGCCCAGGATTGCGACGAGCAGGTTGTTGAAGTCGTGGGCGATACCGCCGGCGAGCACGCCGAGGCTTTCCAGCTTCTGGGTTTGCTGCATTTGCTGGTCGAGGCGGCGGCGTTCTTCTTCGGCCTGCTTTACGAGCGTGGTATCGGTGACCACGCAGAGCAGATGGTGGACGGAGCCATCCTGGTCGACTTCCGGGACGACGCGGGCGCGGCGCCACCATCGGCCGTAGCTGGCCGGCGTTTCGTATTCGAATTCGACCATGTTTCTGGTGGCTTTGGCTTCTTCCAGGTGGTTCAGCCAGAGCTGGGCGAAATCCGGGTCGAGGCCCATGGCGTCGATCCGTTTACCCCAGGGCTTGCGGCGTTCGGCGTTCATCGCGGCGAGGGCGGCGGCGTTGCCGAATTCGAAGCGCATTTCGGCGTCGTAGCGGGTGATGAGGTCCGGCGTGCCTTCCACCACGTTTCGGAAGCGGGATTCGCTGGCCTGGAGCGCCTGTTCGGCGAGCTTGCGCTCGTGGATGTCCTGGATGACGCCGGTGACGGCGCGGACGTTACCCGCGGCATCGAGGACGGCTTCGCCTGCGACCATGATCCAACGGTAGGAGCCATCGGGGCAGAGCAGCCGATAGTTGGACGGCTGCATCTGGGGGGCGAGCCTGCCAATATCCGAGGTAATGCCGCGGGAATCTTCCGCATGAAGGAGCGCGACCGCTTCGGCGAAGGTTTTGGGCATGTCTTCCATGGGTCGCCGGTAGACGCGTGCGGCCTCTTCGCTCCAGTGCATGGTCCCGGTATCGATCTCCCAGGTCCAGACCCCGAGTTCGGCGGCTTCCATGGCGATGCGGAGGCGGCCTTCGCTGAGGCGGAGGGCTTCTTCGGCGAGGTGGCGTTCGTGGATATCGATGCAGGCGCCAATGAGCCCGAGGAACTCGCCGTCGGGAGAGAAGCGAGGACCGCCGTATTCCATGACCCAGCGATAGACCCCGTCGTGGCGGCGCAGCCGGTAGCGGGTCGAGTAGGCGGCCTGCTCGTTGGTGGCGCGGGTGAAGACGTCGATGTTCTCCTGGACATCGTCGGGGTGGATGACTTCTTCCCAGCCGCGGCCGAGGTCTTCGTCGTGGACGCGGCCGGTGTAGTTTCGCCATCCGGCGCTGAAGAACTCGACCTCAGCCTGGGGGTTCGAAACCCAGATGAGGAGCGGAGCGGCATCGGCAAGCATGCGGAAGCGCTGTTCGCTTTCACGGACGGCGGCTTCGGCGGCCTTGCGCTCGGTGATGTCGCGCATCACCCGGGCAGCGCCGATGCGGCGGCCGGCGTCATCGAGGATCGGGAAGACGGCGGCGGACACGGCGACCTCGGTGCCATCCTTTCGGAGGCGGGTGGTCTCCAGGTCTTTCACGGTACGGCCGGCGGCCATTTCCGCGGCCAGTGCTGCGATCTCTTCGGCGGTGCCGCCACCATGGACGCTGCCGTGGGTCCCCACGACTTCGTCGGCGGTCCACCCGAACAGTTCTTCTGACGCCCTGTTCCAGCTGGTGACGATGCCGTTCATATCGACGCTGGTGATGGAGTCGCTGGAGTTTTCGACGATGGCGGCCAGGCGGGCGAGTTCGGCGCGGGTGCGGACGATCTCGGTGACATCCCGGGCGACGCTGCCGAGGCCGATGATGGAGCCATCGCTGGCCTTCAGGGGGAAGAAGGAGGTGGAGGTGGTGACCGTGCCGCCATCTTTCGTGCGCCATTCGCGTTCGGAGAGCCGCAGGGTTTGGCCATCTCGCAGCACCGCGGTCCGGATTTCGGTGCGAAGGTCCGGGTCTATCCCGAAGATTTCGGCGGTTGTCTTTCCGACGGTTTCGTCGGCGGAGAAGCCGAACATGCGCTCGGCGCCCCGGTTCCAGGAGACGATGTAGCCACGTAGGTCGGTGCTCATCATGGCGTCGTCGGAGGATTCGACGATGGAGGCGACGCGCGCGAGTTCTTCGCGGGCGCGGCGGAGGTCAGAGACATCGCGGGCGACGCTGCCGATGCCGACGATTTCGCCGGCGCTGTTGCGGAGCGGGAAGTAGGACGAGTAGCAGGTGACGGTTGAGCCATCTTTGCGGGTCCAGGTGCGTTCGAGGTTTTCGATGGTATCGCCACGGGCGAGGACGCTATCGCGGATGCGGTTTCGCACGTCTTCGGATTCGGGTTCGAAGAACCGTTCGGTGGTGTGTCCGATGACTTCCTCGGCGCTCCAGCCGAAGATGCGTTCGGCGCCCTTGTTCCAGCTGAGGATGCGGCTCTGCGTATCGACGACGATCATTCCGTCCTGGGACGACTCGACGATGGTTCCGAGCCTGGACGAGGCTTCGATTGCGCGGCGGGTATCGGTGAGGTCGCGCGTGATGCTGAGGACGGTTTCGACCGCGCCATCAGGTCCGACCTCGGGGATGAGGTGGGTCTGAAGGTAGTTCCCGGCCGACATGAGGTCGGCTTTGGCTTCGATGATGACGGGTTCGCCGGTGTTGAAGACTTCGGCGACGCCCGCTTCCCAATCTTCCAGTGCCTTCACGCCGGGGAAGCTTTCGGTTGGCCGTTTGCCGATGAGTTGCTGCGCCGGCGTGTTG
>CALFYR010000682.1 GCA_937954195.1 uncultured Dehalococcoidia bacterium | reverse complement strand
TTCGGCGTAGGCTAATCACCAACCCTGCCTCACCGAGGCCAAGTATCTACCGCCTACCACCGTTGCTCCCCTTCTCCCGCAGCGCCGGGAGAAGGGGTTGGGGGATGAGGGCCTTGGCGGGCGCCAGCATCAACAAATGCCCGGAGCTCTTCAAAGTCTTCGGCGTAAGCTGAAGACCACGAACACCTTTCGCCTTTCACCTTTTGCCTTTCGACTTTCGCCTAAGCTATCCCCATGGTTCATCCCTTCCGTTTCGGCGTATCCAGCGCCATCGCCACCACCCGCGAGGAATGGCACGGCCGCATTCGCCGCGCTGAAGACCTCGGCTACGACACATTCGTCATCGCCGACCACCTCCGTGGCCACCTCTCCCCTCTCGTCGCACTCGCCTCCGCGGCCGAAGCCTCGCGGTCGCTCACCTTCGGCACCTTCGTCCTCAACAACGACTTCCGTCACCCCGTCCTGCTTGCCCGTGAATCCGCCACACTCCAGGTCCTCACCGGCGGCCGGTTCGAGCTCGGCCTTGGCGCCGGCCACTCGAAGGACGAATACGACGAAGCCGGCTACACCTTCGATCCAGGCCACGTTCGCGTCGAACGTCTTGCGGAAGCGGTCGAAGTCATCCAGCAGCTGTTCACCGGCGCTCCCGCAAACTTCTCTGGCCTGCACTACACCGTCGCAAACCACACGCTCGCACCGGTTCTTGAAAAAGCCCCGCCCATCCTCATCGGCGGCAACGCGAAGTCGATCCTCCGCCTCGCCGCGCGCAAAGCCGATATCGTCGGCTTCACCGGGATCTTCCTCGGTCCCGACGGAGTCGGCGTCGACTTCCGCTGGTTCACACGCGAAGGCCTCGAAGACCGCCTCGCGATCGTCCGCGAAGCCGCGCCCGATCGCATGGCCGATCTCGAACTGAACATCCTCATCCAGAGCGTCACCCTCACCGACGACCGTCCGAAAGCGATAGCCGATATCGGCGAACGCCTCCCCGCGCTCACACCCGAGCAGATCGACACGTGCCCCTACATCCTCGTGGGCAACGCCGAGCAAATCGCAGAACGCCTGATCGACTACCGCGAGCGCTTCGGCATCTCCTACATCGTCACCCACGCCCCGGGCATGGAGGCGCTCGCACCGGTCATCTCACTGCTCAAAGGCAAGTAGAAAGCCCTCGCCGGGGCGGGCGGGGGCTTCCGTAGGCGAACCGCGGCCAATTTCAGGCAGCGGCGCCGTCTTCATCCGCGGGCAATCGTGGCCCAAGCACCTTCTCCACCACTTCCATCCACTCCTTGTGCTGGATCTCCCAGGGGAAGTCAGGGTCATCGTGGTGCGGCGGGTCGAACCGGATCTCGCCCCACAACACAATGTCCGGCCGCGCTTGCTCAGCCAGCTTCCGCGCGGCCTCGGAGATCACCACCGAATCCGCCATCGGCCCGGTCGGCTCGGGCGCCCTCGGCAAATGCCCAGCATGATCGTCCCGTACTCCCACGGGCTGGTACGCGGCCAGCAACACGGCTCCCGATACCGGTCCAGTCATGCCGATTCCCTTCGCCTGCGCCGATCTCTCCGCAGCCGGACGCAGGGTCTTCCCCTAAGGTGTCGTACCTAGGGGAGTCGCCTGAGGTGCCAGCAAGGTGGGAATGAAGTATCCCCTTGGTGAACGCCCTACACGTACTCGATGAGCTGCATCCCGACCCCCGCCAGCTCACCGCCCGCGATCGTCGCCCGCCGCGTGCCCGGTATCACGCCTATTTCCACGTCCGAAACGGTAAACCCGCGTTCCCGGGCCAGCCCAACAGCATCCTCGAGCGAACCGCTCACCTCCCACGCTGCCATGCTCGCCAGCGCGGCTGGCCGTCCGGCCATGCGGCTTTCTGGGCCGTCCGCGGCCAACAATTCCAGGATCGCGTCCCCAATCTGCAGCTGCCGGATCACCATCCCAGGAGCCCGAATCTCCCCCACCAACCGCGCCCCAAGCGAACCCCACAAGGTCGTGTCCGCGTCCACCGCCGTCGAAACCGCCGCCAGGTGGTCCAGCCGCTTCAGCGGAAACCCATGTCCGAACCGTCCCGCACCCACCGATCGTTCGTAGCGAGCCTCCCAGCTCTCCGGGTATGCAAGCAAAGCCACCCCAAACGGGATCGTGCTGCCAGTCGCCACAACGCCCGCGTCGGCCACCTTCCGGCCATCACCCGCATGGACTTCGGTCACATCGCACGCCAAACCTCGTCCCGCGAATGCCCCCACTGTTCCGGCCAGGTCGTCCACCCCAAACGCCAGCGAAGCGACGCCTCCACCCGCATCCGCCTTCTCCAGGTAATGCGCTCGCGAACCTCCGCCAACGACTTCCCGGTCGGTGATCCCGAGAAGCTCCAGGTAACAGAAGTCCTCCGCCGAACTCCCCACGAACACCGCCCGGTTCGCCGTTCCCATACCTGCGTGG
>CALFYR010000681.1 GCA_937954195.1 uncultured Dehalococcoidia bacterium | reverse complement strand
TGGTTTACTTCGACGAAACGCAGGGTCTCGGCATCGAAGATCCACATCGGGTGGGGGTTGGTCTCGAAGAGCAGGCGGTAGGGGAAGGCGGGCGGCGCGGTCTGCGCGACGTCACTCCCTCCCTGCTCGAGGCCCGATTCTTCGTTGCGCACGGCCAAAAGGCGCTTCCCCCCGCGAGGCGCCGGAGCGCACACGTCATGACCATTCTAGATGACGACGTCCAGCCGGGTTCTTGGTGCAATCCCTGATTTGTTGGAAGGTCAGGCAGCGAGCCGGCCGCGAAGGGCCGCGTCGTCCATGGCGCGCCTGATCCTGGCGCGGGCGTACCGTTCGAAGCCCGGGCCGCTGGGGACGTTGGTGGCGTTGAGGGCGGCGACTAGCGCCTGAGAGCCCGTGCCGATGAGTTCGGAGAGAAGGCTTCGGGGGGCGGCGTTCTCACGGATCATTGCCGCCGCGAGAGACCGCACCAGGTGAGCATGCCGGACGGCGAGTTCTTGCCGCGCCGCCGCCGGAAGCCCACGTTGCTCCACACCCCACGTCATCGTCGCACCCCCGAAGCCGTCTACCGTGGTTTTCGGGCCAAGAGCGGCGGGCCGTAGGGGTCTCCGTAAGGGTTCAGGGGGCTACCTAGGGAGACCTAGGGGAATCCCGCGGACGGCCCTTACTCCAACCGGTACCCGACCCCGGGGACCGTTACGACGACGCCGTCATCGGCTCCGGCGGCGGCGATGCGGCGCCGGAGGCGGCTGACCAGGTTGTGGAGCATGTAGACATCCCATTGCCCTTCGCCCCAGACCGCATCGCCGGCGACGGACCGGGCGACGACGTTGGGAGCGGAGCGCGCGAGGCTCGAAAGGAAGGCGTATTCGTGCGTACTCAGCGTATCGAGGACGACCGCGCCGCCGATGTGAAGCTGCCGGGTGCCCGCATCGAGGAAGGTGCGCGGGGGCGTTGCGGCGATGCCGGTAGCGGTCCATGTTTCCTCGCTGTAGCTCGAATCGAGGGCGAGGACGAACGGGCCGATCTCGACGGCCAGCGGACCGGGATCGCGAAGGACGCCGGCCACGGGCTGACCGGCAACGGTGGTGCCGTTGCGGCTGCCGAGGTCTTCGACTTCGAAACCGGAGGCTGGGCTGTAGCCGATGCGTGCATGGCGGCGGGAAACGAGCGGATGCGGGAGGTGAATCGCGGCGGCGGCATCGCGGCCGGCTATCGCCTCGCCGTCGCAGGAGAAGACGAGCCGGAGGGCTGTGCCCGGCTGCGTGACCACCACGGTGAACTCGCTGCTGCTCCCACTCACGGGCGGCATTGTAGACCGCGACCTTCGATGGGGTATGCTGGCCCGACCCCCGAGGGAGCTGGATGCCATGCCAGAAACCATCGCAGGGCGTTACGAGCTGGTGCGTGAAATCGGCCGTGGCGCATCGGCCACCGTGTACCGCGCGCACGATTCGGCGCTGGACCGGTACGTGGCGATCAAGCTGGTTGCGCCGGCATTGGCGAACGATCCGGACTTCGTCGAGCGGTTCATGCGGGAGGCGCGGCTCTCGGCGCGGCTACAGCATCCCAACATTGTGACGGTGCACGATGTCGGTGAGAGCGCCGACGGCCGGCCGTTCCTGGCGATGGCGATCGTGGAGGGCGAAAGCCTGGAGGCGATCATCCGGGCGAACGCGCCGCTTCCGCTGCCGGAAGCACTGCGCATCCTGCGCGAGCTGGGCGGCGCGCTGGAGTACCTGCACTCGCAGGGGCTCATCCATCGGGACGTGAAGCCGAGCAATGTGCTGGTGGAGGAGTCGGGGAGGGTGGTGCTTTCCGACTTTGGCATTGCCTACGCGCGGGAAGCAGCACGATTCACGAATACGGGCGTCTTGCTGGGTACGCCGCGCTACATGGCGCCGGAGCAGTTCAAGGGCGAAGAGCCGACCGTGCAAACGGACGTGTACGCGCTCGGTGTGCTTGCGTTCGAGCTGATCTCCGGGGCGCCGCCGTTCGAGGGTTCGGGGACGGGGTTGATGTACCGGATCGTCCACGAGCCGCCGCCGCCGATCACGTCGATCGCGCCGAACTTGCCGCCGGGGATCGAAGCCGTGATCGCGCGGGCGCTTTCGAAGGAGCCCGCGGACCGCTGGGCGACACCGCTGGAGTTCGTTGCGGCGCTGGCGGACCCCGAGGCGAACGCGACGCTGCTCGGAGCGGGTGTGCCGGCTGGCACTATCGCGGCGGCTGCTGCTGCGCCCTCCGGCGCGCCGCACGATCCGGCGGCTGTAGTGGAGCCCGAACCGGAGGTGGAACCGGAAACGG
>CALFYR010000680.1 GCA_937954195.1 uncultured Dehalococcoidia bacterium | reverse complement strand
CAGGTGTGATTCCCGGCTCGACGAGTTCGACCCGGCGCCGGTCCACCACCTCGTATTCATCCGAGACGGTCACCGCAATCGCCCACCCAAAGTGGTCGAAGATGCCGATGCGCATGCCGCCGTGGACTCTAGCGGATTACTCCGCCGGCGCGCAGCTTCTCGATCTGTTCGCCGGTGAGCCCCGCTTCCTGGAGCACGTCGTCGGTGTGCTCGCCGAGCATCGGGCTCGGGCCCTGGGGCGCCAGCTTGCTCTCGGACATCTGGAATGGCGGCCCAACCATCTTGAGCGGCCCGAGCAACGGGTGATCGATCTCCACCTGAAGGCCGTTCGCAAGCGTTTGCGGGTGGCCGAACAGCTCTTCGATGAAGTGTAGTGGGCCCGCGGGCACGCCGTGCTTTTCGAACAGGTCGCCCCATTCTTCGGTCGTTTTCGTGCGGAACAGTGCCTCGGCTTCGGCGACCAAGGCCGGGCCGAGCGTTTCCCAGCCGGGTGGCATGAGCTCGAACGATCCGTCCGGGCGCTGGCGCGGGTCTTTCAGGCCCGTGGCGGCCAACACCTTCGTGCGCAGCGAGGCGCTGAGCGCACCGACGGCGATGAACCCATCCTTCGTCTGATAGATGCGGTAGTAGATGTTGCCCGCGGCCGCGGGCCGGTACTTCCGCTGGACGGCCACCTGCTCTTCGAAGGACTTCATCTCGGCCCGCGCCTGCTTCAGCTCTTCGATCATGGGCGGGATGATTTCGTTGTCGAACGCATCGAACCAGGTGAACTGGCTCGTTTGCATCGCGAGCGCGGTACCCATCAGCGTGCAGTCGATCTTCTGGCCCTTGCCGGTCTTTTCGCGGTAGTAGAGGGCCGCGCAGATGCTGTTGGTCATCTGGATGCCGGTCGAATAGTCGGCGATAGCGGGGTAGACGTAGGTCGGGACGTCGCCCTGCATCTTCGCTTCGCCGGCGACCAGGCCCGTCATCGCCTGCACCACCAGATCGTACCCGCCGCGCTTCGCGAGCGGTCCGTTGCGGCCGTAGGCGGTGTTTTCGCAGTAGATGATCTTGGGGTTGATCGCACTCAGGGTCTGGTAGTCGATCTTGAGCGTCTCCGCCACGCCCGGGCGGTAGTTGATGAGGACGACGTCGGCTTCCTTGACCAGTTCGTGGATGACGGCCTGCGCCTCCGGTTTGGTCATATCCATGGCGACGCCGCGCTTGCCGCGGTTGAGGCTGGCGAAGGTGCGCGATTCCTTCGGCACGAGTTCAACGAAGATGCGCCACGGTTCGCCCTCAATTGGTTCGAACTTCGTGACGTCCGCTCCCATATCCGCCAGGTGCATGCCGCAAAACGGCCCGGCGATGATTTGCGTGAATTCGAGGACTTTGACGCCCTGAAGTGGACCTGAAGTCATGTGGTTCCGTACCCCTCCGAGGCGCCAAATTCTAACGTGCGCGGAAGGCTACGCCAGTTCACGTTGCGTGAAATACCATATCTGCCGATTGGCTGGCCGTTCAGCCGTCTTTGCTCTCGGCGGGCCCGACCCGGGGCGGCGCCCCGGCCGACTTCCGGGTGCCTTCGTAATTCAGGATCCAGAACTTGCGCGTGAGGCGTGACAGCTCGGCCACTTCGTCTTCTTCCATGGGCTCCATCACCCGGCGCACGGTATCGAGGTAGGCGGGCACCGCTTCTTCGAGGCGCTCGCGGCCGCGCTCGGTCAGTTCCACCAGCACGAGCCTGCGGTCGTTCGCGGCGCGTGTGCGGGTCACGAGGCCCTCAGCTTCGAGGCGATTGAGGGCGGCGATGACCGCGGGGCGGCTCAACCACAACGATTGCGCAATCCGGCGCGGCTCGCTGCGCTTCACCAGGTCCAGGAGCCAGAGGATTCGCCACGCCTCATACGTGAACCCGTACTTGGCCATCGCGTCGCCGAGCGAGCTGTACATCACCTGTCCGGCGGAGATGGTGTTGTAGGCGGCCTGGAACCACACCGGATCCAGCCCGCGCGAGACCATCCAGTCGCGGGCGCGAGCCTCGACGCCCAACATTGGAAATTCTTCGTGCCCCATTGCCGCGAATCCTAACGGTTGGCCCTTCGTTAACGAAACCTTCGGGAGAACCCTCATGGGTCGTATGTGAATCAATAAACAAAAATTAATTCATCCCATCCTAAGGTGGCCACGCGCCCGAATGGTCGAACTCGAATCCCTGGTCGAGGTCCTTACTACTGTCTGCAACGAAAACGGCATCGCGGTCATCGCTGTCTCCGCTGCCGGGAACATTTCGTACTGGAGTGCCTCGGCACGAACGCTCTTCGGGTATGCCCCGGAAGAGATCCTTCGCAAACCGATCGCGAACCTCGCGCCCCACGCGGCCTGCTTGCTCGCGGAAGTGATCGATGCGGCGGGCAGCGGCGCGTTTCCGAAGCCCATCGAACTCCACGCGGACCGCACCGATGGTGAACCGCTCTCGCTTCGCCTGCGGGCTATCCCGGCGGGCGCGCCGGGCGAGGGCTGTGTGATTACTGCCCGGGCGTAGGGACTAATGCCCTCGCGGGACGACCAGCACGGCGCGCTTGGTGCCGTGAATCACCCGGTCGGTGGTGCTTCCGAGCGCGATGCGCTTCGCGAGGCCCTTGCCGCTGGACGACAGCACGATCAGGCTTGCGTTCTCCTGCTCGGCGACATCGAGGATGGAGCCGGCGGCGTCGCCCTGCATGATGAGTGCCTTCTCGCCGGGCTTCGCGGTGGCCTGCAGGTATTCCTTGGCCGCATCCTCGAGGGTGGAGGCGAGGTCCGCCGGGTAGTAGGAGAACTCGATCCCGGCTGGCGGTGGGATGCTGAAGGCCCGCACGAGCACGAGGGGCAGGTTCGTCTTCGCGCCGAGTTCCCGGGCCACGGTGAGGCCGCGCTCGCCTTCCTCGGAACCATCGAGGCCGACCAGGATCGGACGGCCGCCACCCGGGGCCTCGGGCTTTTCGGCGCCCGGTTCGGCGAGCACCGGCACTTCGGCGCCCCGGATAACCTTGTCGGCGACGCTGCCCACCACCATCGCCTTGAAGCCGCCGCGACCGCGCGTCGCGATGACGATGGCGGAGGCATCGGCCGAGGCGGCGAGGATCTCGTCTGCCGGTGCACCGGAAACCACGTCGCAGGTGGTGTTTGCGAGCCCGTGCTCGGCGGCGACTTCCTTCGTATACGCCCGGAAGGTTTCGGCGGCGGCCGCAACCTGCGATTCGTCGACGTTCAACTCAACCACATGGATGAACCGGATCGCCGCGCCGGTCGCCTTCGAAAGCCATGCCGCATCGGGTAGCGCGTGTTCGGCAATTTTCGAACCGTCGAGCGGGACCAGGATCGGTTTCGGGTCAGCCATGGGACACCTCAAACTGCTGTGGTTGGGCAAGCATGAACGAAAGGCCCGCAGGGATCGAGGGCCGGACGGCCAGAAATTCCGGGACTACCCCGCCGCCGCGGCGCCATCTCCCGTGCCCAGGCGCTCGGTGATGAAACGCACCACGCGGCCGGTGCGGTCCATTCCCGCGCTGCAATGCACCACGACTGGCTTCGGCAGGCGCTGGAAGGCCTCCCAGGCCGATTCGTACTGCTCTTCTGTAAACGGGTGTGTCAGCTGGTCCATCGTCGGCAGGTGGAAGACCTCGAGCCCCGATGAGCGGTAGCGCTCGACCAATCCCTCCGGGGTCACCTTCCGGTAGAGCCACAGCTGGTCGTTGCCGATCAGGCACATGACGGAACGGATTCCGAAGCGGCGCACATCCTCGATCCAGCGGTCGACGGAGTCGTCGTGGATGGTGTGCTCGGGCCCCGGACGGTATCCCGGCCGCGGGCTCGTCGCGATCAAGCCTTCGATCACCCAGTTCGGCATGCCTTTGTTAGTCTACCGCGAACCTCCGCCAGCGCCCCACCGGCGCGGCCCCCGGGAGCAGATCGATGGTCGCCACCTACCAGCACCTCCTTATCGACATCGAAGACGGGATCGCCCGCGTCACCATCAACCGGCCGGATGTGTTCAACGCCACGAACGATGTGCTCCACGGCGAGCTCTCCCGCGTCTGGGCTGACCTGGATGCCGACCCGGCCGTGAAAGTCATCCTGGTGACGGGGGCTGGCGACCAGGCGTTTTCGGCGGGCGGCGACCTCAACGACATTGAGGAGCGCGCGAAGCTCCCAGCCGAGCAGCGCTTCGAAGCCAACATGCGGGTCATGAAAGAGGCGGAGAACATCGTCTACGGCATCGTCAACTGCGAGAAGATCGTGATCTCGGCGATCAACGGCGTCGCGGTGGGCGCGGGGCTGGCGGTCGCGCTCATGGCTGACATTTCGCTGATGGCGGAAGAAGCCCGCCTGACCGATGGCCACACTCGCCTGGGTGTGGCGGCCGGCGACCACGCCGCCATGATCTGGCCACTGCTGTGCGGCATGGCGAAGGCCAAGTACTACCTGCTCACCTGCGAGTTCATCGATGGCCGCGAAGCCGAGCGCATTGGGTTGGTCAGCAAAGCCGTCCCGCGCGCGCAGCTGATGGAGGAAGCGAATGCCATCGCCCGGAAGCTGGCCGATGGTCCGCAATCGGCGCTGCGGTTCACGAAGAAATCCCTCAACCAGTGGCTGCGGCTGGGCGGCATTACGGCTTTCGACTACTCGACGGCGCTCGAAATCCTCGGGTTCTTCAGTGCCGACCCTGCCGAGGGGGCGCGCGCTATCCAGGAGAAGCGCGCGGCGAAGTTCGAGTGAGCGCCGCAGTTATAGGGAAGTTAGTCAAATTAGCGTGATAGGCTAACTTTCCTAATATGGCTAACTTCGGATAATTTCCCTATACTTGGGCCATGGACCCCGTTCGAAACCCGTTCGCTCCCGGGGCAGGCACGCCTCCGCCAGAATTGGCGGGTCGCGATGCGCTACTGGAGGCGGCCCGGATCGCCGGGGAACGAACGCGCCGAGGTCTCCCGGCGAAGAGCCTGCTGATGGTGGGACTTCGAGGTGTGGGAAAGACGGTCCTTCTCGACCGGATGCGGGAGAACGCCGAGACGACCGGGCTGGTGGCGATCAGCATCGAGGCGCCGGAGAACCGTTCGCTCCCATCGATGCTTGCGCCGAGGCTTCGCCAGGCGCTCCTGCGCATTTCCCGGAATGAGCAGGCCCAGGCGCTTGCCCAGCGGGCGCTTCGGGCACTCGCGGGTTTTGTCGGGGCTTTGAAAGTGAAGTACGAGGACATCGAGGTGAGCATCGACCTTGAGCCCGAGCCGGGCGTGGCGGATGCGGGCAACCTGGAGGATGACCTTCCCGCGCTGTTGGAAGCGGTGGGAGAGGCGGCTGCCGCGGCCGGCACCGCCGTCGTGTTGCTCATCGATGAACTCCAGTACGTGGAGGAAGGGCAGCTGGCGGCGCTCATCACGGCGCTCCATCGAACCTCGCAGCGGCGGCTACCGGTGGTGCTCATCGGTGCGGGTCTCCCGCAACTGAGGGGGCACATGGGAAACGCCAAGTCGTACGCGGAGCGGCTGTTTGAGTTCCCGGAAGTGGGTCCGCTCGATGATGCCTCCGCGCGCCGTGCGATCGTTCGGCCCCTTGCGGACGAAGGCGTCCGCATCGAGACCGAAGCGCTGGATGCGGTCATTCAGCAGACGCATGGCTATCCCTACTTCATCCAGGAATGGGGCAAGCATATTTGGGACGTCGCGGTGAGTTCGCCGATCACCCTGCGGGACGTTGGTGTGGCGACGGAGGCCGTGATTGCCGCGCTCGACGAGAGCTTCTTTCGCGTGCGGTTCGACCGGCTTACGCCAGTGGAGCGGCGGTATCTGCGGGCGATGGCGGAACTGGGCGAAGGGCCGCATCGCTCGGGGGACATTGCGGAGAAGCTGGGAAAACCGGTTTCGTCGCAGGCGCCGACGCGCGCGCAGCTTATTAGGAAGGGGATGATCTGGAGTCCGGGGCACGGAGAGACCGCGTTCACGGTGCCGCTCTTTGATGCGTTCATGCGGCGCATGATGCCGGAGTTCGACCCATCGGCCTGAACGGGGCCCGTGGGACGGGTTTGCGGCCACGGAGGGCCGCGACTACGCGTAGAATCCGCCTACTTCATTTGATGGCCCGGTTGGCGGGCCGCGAGGCGGTGTGGCGATGCCCGATACCTGGCAGGCCGAGGTCGATGAGATTCGCAGGCGCGAGCGGATGGCGCTGGAGATGGGCGGCGTGGATAACGTGAAGCGCCAGCACGATGGCGGCAAGCTCACGGTGCGCGAGCGGATCGATCGGCTGATCGACCCGGGGAGCTTCGCGGAGACGGGCCAGCTGGCGGGGAAGGCGACCTACGACGACGAGGGCAACCTCATCGACTTCCGCTCGGCGAACTTCGTGATGGGCTTCGCGCGGATTGATGGGCGGCGGGTGGTGGTTGGGGGTGATGACTTCACCGTGCGCGGCGGCGCGGCGGACGCTTCGATCGGCGGGAAGCAGGTGTACGCGGAGCGGATGGCGCGCGAGCTGCGGATGCCGATCGTGCGGCTGGTGGATGGCACGGGCGGCGGCGGGAGCGTTCGAACACAGGGAAACCAGGGTCACACGTACATCCCGGCGAACCCTGGCTGGAACCACATCGTGCAGATGCTGAGCGAGGTGCCGGTGATTTCGTGCGCGATGGGGAGCGTGGCAGGGCTGGGCGCCGCCCGCGTGGTGACGGCGCACTGGGCGATCATGGTGAAGGACACGTCGCAGGTGTTCGTGGCGGGGCCGCCGGTGGTGGCGGCGGGAATGGGGGAGGAGATCGCGAAGGAGGACCTCGGCGGTTGGGAGATCCACTATCGCAATGGCGTGGTGGATAACCTCGCCGAGACGGAAGACGACGCGTTCCGGCAGGTTCGGCAGTTCCTTTCGTACCTGCCGAACAACGTGTGGGAACAGCCGGCGAGGCAGGAGCCGACCGACGACCCGCAGCGCCGGGACGAGTGGCTCATCGGC
This sequence comes from uncultured Dehalococcoidia bacterium, assembly GCA_937954195.1. Lineage (GTDB taxonomy): Bacteria > Chloroflexota > Dehalococcoidia > Tepidiformales > Tepidiformaceae > Amarobacter. The sequence continues at coordinate 1,402 of CALFYR010000680.1, read as the reverse complement.
GCGGTGCCGAAGAACAAGAAGCGGCCGTACAAGGTGCGGCAAATTATTGGGAGCATTTTCGACGCCGACTCGTTCTTCGAAATCGGCGCCGGGTGGGGGCAATCGGTGGTGACCGGGTTCGCGCGGCTGGATGGCTACCCGGTGGGGGTGGTGGCGAGCGACCCGTATTTCTATGGGGGTGGGCTGACGGCGGATGGGAGCGAGAAGATGACGCGGTTCGTGGACCTGTGCGACACGTTCCACCTGCCGGCGGTGAACCTGGTGGACCAGCCGGGGTTCGTGATCGGCACATGGGGCGAGAAGGCGGCAACCATCCGCAAGGGGGCGACGGCGCTGGCGGCGGTGTTCCAGGCGAAGGTGCCGTGGGTGAGCATCTTTATCCGGCGGGCGTATGGCGTGGCCGGCGCGGCCCACGCGAACACGAGCGGGTTGAACCTGCGCTACGCATGGCCGAGCGCGGACTGGGGTTCGCTGCCGCTGGAGGGCGGAATCGAGGCGGCCTATAAGCGGGACCTGCTGGCGGCCGAAGACCCGGACGCGTTGCGGGCGGAGCTGATGGAGAAGCTGGGTTCGGTGCGCTCGCCGATACGGACGGCGCACGCGTTCGGGGTGGAGCACATGATCGACCCGCGGGACACGCGTCCGATCCTGTGCGACTGGGTGGAGCAGGCGTATGCGGTGGAGAAGCACCAGCTGGGGCCGCGGGCGCGGGGGTATCGGCCGTAGCGATTTTCGATTTTCGATTGTCGATTGACGGTTTGGGACGGATCGTGGTGTGTACGGGGCGGATGTGCGGGGAGCGAATGCGGACGGTGAAAGGGGCGAAGGGGCATCGCGGGTTGCGCCGGGCGGCCGTCGTTGTAGGGTTGCGGTTGGGATGAAGGTGGGGGCTGGAGGTTAACGAACGCGAAGAAATCGATACCCCATCGCAAGGTGGAAGCGACATAAATGAATCGACTGTGTGTTGACGTTCACAGTAGAGTGTGGTCGCACACGAGTCCGGCGGAACTTTTTGGGCCGAGCGGGCGTTTCAGGAACCAGGGAGGAGACTGACCGTGCGGATGACAACGGGTTCAAGTTCGAGATTTATCGGAAGGCGCGATCTGCTGCTGATAGCGGCGGTGTTCGTGGCCGCGTTTGTAGCGATCGGGTACCAGGTGGAGCGGGCGTACGCGACGGGCGAATTCGCATTCCAGAACGCGACCTCGCAGGTCGTGGAAGGCGATGTGGTTTGTATCAATGTGGTGCGCACCGGGTCTGCAACCGGGGCGTCCACCGTTTCCATCAATATCACGGGGGCTTCGTTAGCCGACCTGGGAGTGGGTGGAACCGAGGCGACGACCTCGCTGGACTTCGGGGTGGGAATTACTCAGCGTGCCGTCAGGTTCAACACTGATGTCAC
>CALFYR010000679.1 GCA_937954195.1 uncultured Dehalococcoidia bacterium | reverse complement strand
GGCGCGCTCCGGTCTCCACCGCCCGGACGGTCCCCGGCAGGAATTCGCCTTCGGCCTCGTCCCCCGAAAGCACGCGCCGGGCCACTTCGTCCAGCGTCTCCTGGACAACCGCTAGTGCCGTAATCGTCACGTCCACTTCCATCAGCACCACGTCGCTCGGCTCGCCAACCGGTGGCCGCACCTGGCCCATCTCGATGCTCGTTTCGGCGGTGCGGAGGAACACCGCATCCTGCGGGCGCGCCTCTAAAATGCCGTCCCGCACCGAATCCGAACCCTCCAGCGACCGCGCCAGCGAGGAAAGCGTCAGCACGTCCGAGGGCGAAACAGCCGGGCGAGGCTCACTCGTACCCCCGGTAGCGGCCTCCGGATTCGTAACAGTCAGGAACCGGAACTTCTCGTCGAACCAGCCGGTAACCGTCCCGGCCTCCACGTTTCCTTCTTCGCCGGGCCGCATCGCGATGGCCACCGCCTCAATGGAGCCGCCGGCAGGTACCGTCACGGTCTCCGACACCTCGAACGGGAAGAAATCGCCGCCAGCGAGGAGTGCCGCTCCTTCGGCCACTACCACGTCCGCCCCCGTGTCGTTCGATATCACGATCGTGACACTCGCCGGCAGTACCCCCACGAGCACCGTGCCCGTGGCGGGCACGGCGAGCGTGTACCGCTGCACGGACGTGATGCGCTCGGCCGGGACATCGAATGTCTCGAAGTCGATCTCGGTGAACTCCTCCGACGCGGTGATCGTCACCGTCTCGGTAATCGTCTCTGTCGGCGGGTAGGCCTGCACCGTGCCCTTCGGCGCGAGCGTGAACGCCAGCGCCATCGCGCCGAACGCGACCGCCGCAATCACCAGCACCTGCAGGTACCGCCCGATGTTCGGCGCGGCGATACTCATGCCCCCAAGACGCCAGACGACACGCCCCGGCGCGTCCCACCGGATGTGTTCCGGCTTCCGGGCGACCGGTACCCCGAGCCCCCGAGCGCGTGACGCCAGCGACGACGACCGGGTGGCGATGGCCACCATACGCCCGGCCTCCTCCGCGTGGCGGAGCAGGCGGCGCATGCCGAGTTCGGTGCTAAGTTGCCGATTGCCATCGGGCGCATGGATGACCACGGCCCAAGTCGGAGCCGTGTCGAGCCGGCCGCACACCCCGGCGACATCTTCCGCGCGCTCGATGAGGATCACGCTGGCGAGGTTTTCCGCGGGCTGTCCGAGTTCGTCCGGCTGCTCGTCCGGTACGGCTTGTTCGTCTTCCTCGGCCATCCCTACCTCGCTTTCCGAATCGCTACCCCGCTAGCGCCGCCAGTCCGAGGCGCCGGCCCTCGGCCAGTGCCGCGTCAATCTTCGATGCATCCTTCGCCCCGGCCTGGGCCATGTCCGGCCGGCCGCCGCCGCCACCACCCGCCACGCGGGCAACTGCGCCAATAAGGTTCCCGGCATGTACGCCGCGCTGTGCCAGGTCCGGCGTCGCCGCGGCCAGGAATGCCGGCCGGCCCTCGACGCTCGCCGCCAGGATGATGAGCGAGGGCTTCAGCTTCCCGCGCACCTTGTCTGCAATGTCGCGCAGCACGTCCGGGTTGGCCGCATCGACCCGGGCGACCACCAGGAACCCGTTCCCGGTATCCGTCGCACCATCAATGAGGCCTTCCGCCACCGAAGCGCCCTGCAACCGGGCGAGCTGCTCGCCCTGCTTCCGCAGCCGCTCGACTTCGGCCTGCAGCCCGTCGAGTCGCTCTTCGATCTCCGTCGGCCCCGTCCCGAGCTTGTCCGCAATCCGCAGGAGCCGTTCCTGCTGCTCCAACAGGTAGGCTTCCGCCGAACGTCCCGTCAGCGCCTCAATACGGCGCGTGCCGGCCGCCACCGCGGACTCCCTCACCACGTGCACGAAGCCGATTTCGCCGGTGTGGTGCACGTGGGTGCCCCCGCAGAGCTCGGCGCTGAACATATGCCCGCCGTCGCGAATCTCCACGACGCGCACGTCCGCGCCGTACTTGTCGCCAAAGAACGCCAGCGCGCCGCCTTCCACCGCCTGCCGGTACCCGGTGTTGCGCCATT